>JBCCVV010000069.1:0-27847 GCA_039194925.1 Bacteroidota bacterium | reverse complement strand
AATTTTGACTTTTGAATAGATTCAAAGGGAAAGCTGTACTTTTTCACCGCTACTTTAAATTACTGCTTTATGAAAAAAACAATACTAAAACTATTTACGCTTATCACGATACTTTTAATATGTTATTTTTTCTCAATTAATAATAAGGAGGATTTTTCCGAAATTTATGAAGACTACAAACTTACAACTTCTGGTGCTGGAGAAGCCATGGATGCATGGGCTTTTGAGCGTTCATATCCCAATAAATCACTCTCAGCAAAAGAATACTTAAAAACCTATAGAGCCGAGAAGAAAACGGCTTTAACTTCAGTAAGGGATGGTGATGATTGTTGGGAAAGTCTAGGACCTGAAAATATTGGAGGAAGGATTTTATGTCTTGCATTTCATCCTACGGATCCAAATGTAATTTATGCCGGATCTGCCAGCGCAGGTCTTTGGAGAACGACTTCTATGGGAAAAGGCAGGTATGCATGGGAACATGTACCAGTTGGATTTCCCATTCTTGGAATTGGGGCCATATTAATCGACCCCGAAGACCCAAATGTGATGTACCTTGGAACCGGTGAAGTATATCATAGTTTTGGAGTTACCGAGCCTGGAACCATTAATCGATTTACCAGAGGAACATATGGACTGGGTATTTTGAAAACAGAAGATGGTGGGCTTACCTGGACTCAATCTTTATCTTTTGATGCTCCCGATCTGGTGGGGGTATCCGATATGGAGATGAGTCGACAAAACCCCAATGAAGTCTATGCGGCTACAACTCTTGGTACCTATCAAACCCTGGATGGAGGTCAAAATTGGAACTTAATTCATCCTGTAGGACCAGCCATAGATATAGAAATTGATCCTACCAATGATAATATTTTATATGTATCACAAGGAAACCTGAACACCGGTCTGGACCCGTCTCTTTCTGGCTTGTTCAAGAGTACGAACAAAGGGGGTGATTTCTTTGAAATGCTGGATGACGGATTGCTTGCGGCGTGGTCTGGCAACGCCAAACTGAGTTTATTACCCGGTGATCCAAATACGATTTATGCTTCAATTCAAGTGGGTTGGTTCAATAATGGACCTACAACTCCTGCCGGTTTGTTCAGGTCAACGGATGCCGGTGTGAATTGGGCTTTGGTGAATAATACGAACGTGCCGTTTTGGCAAGGTTGGTATTCGCATGACATTGCCATTCATCCCACAGATACGGATGAAATGATGTATGTTGGAATCGCTGCTTGGAAATCAGAAAATGGTGGCAGCTTCATTAGACAAGTGTCAGGAAGTAACAATTGGCAATTTGGTAAAATATCGGTCGAAGAACCGGAAGGGGATTCACTATTTATTCATGCGGACATTCATGCCGTCTATTATCATCCTCTTGATAGTGATAAGGTGTTTTTCGCTGGGGATGGTGGAGTTCATCTTTCCGAAGATCGAGGGGAAACATTTACTACCTTAAACGGTGGACTTCAAACTACACAGTTTTATCCTGATTTTTCCACTTCTGCTCAAGATCCGAATCATGCCATAGGTGGTACCCAGGATAATGCAACTTATATCTATGACGGCACGCCTTCTTGGAGTAGAGTGATCGGCGGAGATGGAATGTCTACAGCAATAAATACGGATAACGACAATATTGTATATGGTTCGGCGCAAGGACTTTTCCTTGCAAGATCGGACACTCGTGGAGATTCTTTCTTTTTGATCAGTCCACCTACAGCCACAAATGAATTGACTGCGTTTACAGCTCCGTATGAATTGGCGCCTTCAAATCAGGATATTGTCTATGCTGGAAGACAATTTTTATATAAATCCACAGATCGAGGGGATACTTGGACAACGACAAGTACTAATTTTGTAGATGGTGGAAATATGATTATTGATCTGGCCATTTCACATTCAAACGAATCCTTAATCTATGCAGCCACAGCACCTAACCCGTTCGGTGATATCAGTTCGGCGAAATTGCTTCGTTCTGAGGACGGCGGTGAAATTTGGATAGAAGTTAGTCATGCACTTCCCAATCGCATCATTAAAGATATTGCGCTTGATCCCTTGAATGATCAAGTGGTATATGTGGTCTTTTCAGGTTTTAATTCTGCTCATTTTGCCAAATCCTTGGATGGAGGGGCGAACTGGCAGTTGGTGGATGAATTGCCTAATGTGCCGACAAATTCATTATTTGTTGATCCTTTGAATGGAGATCATATTTACGTGGGCAATGATTTAGGAGTGTATTTTTCAAACGATGCCGGGTTGAGTTGGGAGTTATTTTCTCATGGATTACCGGATGCCACCTTGGCCATGAACTTAAGTTACTCTGAAGCTAATCGAAAAATCCGTCTTGCATCACACGGGAGAGGTGTATATGAACGTAATTTGGTATTTAATCCAGAGACTTCAATTTCGGATGTCACATTAGAGTCCATAGAGGTAACTTTGTATCCAAACCCTGCAAGTAATGAATTAAACATAGAATTTGATTCCGATCAAAACTCCAAAGGAAAAATCGAGATCAGTAATACCATGGGTCAACTTGTTCAAGTTCGGTCAATAGATGTGAAAGAGGGTAGGAATTCTATTCAAATGGATGTGACTCAAATATTGAATGGTCCGTATTTCGCCACGATTTCTTTGGAAAAAGTGGAGAAAAGTATTCCGTTCATAAAATCTTAGAATCCGATGAGAAGTATAATAAAAACAGGAAGATTGCTTAAAGCAATCCTAGCGGTGCTATGTTTTACTACCAATTCTTTGGATGGTCAGCAAATTAAGGTACACACCATTACAGAGGAATTTGATGGTAGTGGTGGGTTAAATCTGGGGTCAGATGGAATGTTGTATGTCGCTAACTTTGGCGAAAGCCTGGATAATGCAAATGGCACGCAAGTTTGGGTCATAGATTATAAAAATGGTGGTCAACCCATACTATTTGCCACTAATTTAACTGGAGCTTCTGGAAATGACTTTGATAGTGAAGGAAACCTTTTTCAGAGTAATATTTCAGCCGGGACGGTTAGCAAAATCGACCCAAATGGGAATACTTCTTTTTTCGCTACTAATGGTATCAGCTGCAATGTGGGTATCAATATCGATGCTGAAGATAATCTATATGTGTGCAACTGCTGCGGTGGCAATGGAAATACAATACGAAAAGTGACTAAAAATGGAGTATCCACTCTTTTTTCATCGTCAAATCTCTTCTTTTGCCCGAATGGCATTACACGGGATAAAGAGAATAATTTATATGTTTCTAATTTTAGTAACGGTAATGTGATAAAGATTGATCCTTTGGGTAATGCCTCCCTATTGGCAACAACTCCTGGCCTACCAGGGGTATCAGCTCCTAGTAATGGTCATATCATCTATTCCGAATTGGAAAATGTATTGTATGTGGCCAGTCATGGATCACACAGAATTTACAAACTAACGCTTGATGGTGAACTAACTGTACTTGCCGGATCAGGAATTAGAGGCAATCAAGATGGGAGCGCAATGGAAGCCTCATTCTCCAGACCTAATGGTCTTGCGCTTTCTGACACAGAAGATACACTCTTCGTCAACTCATCTATTCCAATTACCGATGCGGGCGGGAGACCATTAAATCCCTCAGTAATTCGTATGATAACCGGATTGAGAGGCATTTCGTCTGTAAAAGAGCAAACTCATTTGGATATTACGGTAGCCTATGATCCATTTTCGAGGATGATCAGAATTTTGGACTTGCCGATCACGTCCGAAGCGTTGAAAGTTACAATTTTGACAATGGATGGTAAAGTAATTCTTAATGAAGAATTGGATGCGCTTGCTGAGCATGAACTAAAAGTTCCACAGAGTGTAATTGGTGGATTATATTTTGTAAGAATCTCAACAGAATCTGGAAAGTTTAACTCTACATCAGTTTTCATTCCTTAACACAAAACATAGACAACAATGACAAATTAAATGGGAATCACATTGTGATAATTTGAAAACGAATATAATGGAGTGTAGGTATTGACTCCCCGAAGAGGGGATACTATTTTAGTAGTCGTCTATTATTGAATCCGTAATAACAGATGGTTCTTAACACGGAAAGCCACGCGCATCTTTAATAGCGTGGCTTTCCCTTTTATTCGATTAGATCAAATAAAAAGGGCCGTCATTTTGTACGACAGCCCTTATCTATGTTCAATTTGTCTTTCGGGTAAAAGACTTAATTTTCTGACATTTCAACACCCTGAACAAGCAACGAAACTTCGTTATTTATTACTTCAACGAACCCCTTAGCAATATTGAAAACAGTTTTTTCACCATTTGCATTGATAATTCTTACGGGGCCGGTTACCAAACTTGATACAATTGAAGCGTGACCATTCAATATTTCGAACTGACCATTTGCCCCAGGAACTTTGACCGAAGTAATACCTCCGTTGAAAATTTCTTTTTCAGGTGTAAGGACGATTAATTCCATAATATACTTTTATTCGTAAACAGATTAAGATGCTTCAGCAAGCATTTTCTTACCAGCCTCGATTACTTGATCGATATCTCCTTTCAAGTTGAATGCCGCTTCTGGAAGATCATCCAATTCACCATCCATAATCATGTTAAATCCTTTGATTGTATCCTCGATTGGAACCAATACTCCCTGAAGACCTGTAAATGCTTCAGCAACGTGGAATGGTTGAGAAAGGAAACGCTCTACTTTTCTTGCTCTGTATACTACATTTCTATCTTCATCACTTAATTCTTCCATTCCAAGAATTGCAATAATATCTTGAAGTTCTTTATATCTCTGAAGGATTTGCTTTACTCTCTCGGCAGTATTGTAGTGCTCTTCTCCAATGATGGCAGGGTCCAAAATTCTAGAAGAAGAATCCAATGGATCAACCGCGGGATAAATTCCTTTTGCAGCAATCTTTCTGTTCAATACGGTGGTTGCATCCAAGTGAGCAAACGTAGTTGCTGGTGCTGGATCCGTTAAGTCATCCGCAGGTACATATACTGCTTGTACAGATGTGATCGATCCTCTTTTTGTTGAGGTAATTCTTTCCTGCATCAGACCCATCTCTGTTGCTAGGGTAGGTTGGTATCCTACTGCAGAAGGCATCCTTCCTAGAAGTGCAGATACCTCTGAACCAGCCTGTGTAAATCTAAAGATATTGTCAATAAAGAAAAGGATATCTTTTCCACCTTGTGGATCGTTTAAATCTCCATCTCTGTAGTATTCTGCAATCGATAATCCAGAAAGGGCAACTCTTGCTCTTGCACCTGGAGGCTCATTCATCTGACCAAATACAAATGTTGCTTTTGAAGTTTTAAGCGTTTCTTTATCAACGGATGAAAGATCCCATCCGCCTTCTTCCATGGAGTGCATGAAATTTTCACCGTAGTTGATGATTCCTGCTTCCAACATCTCTCTCAAAAGGTCATTTCCTTCTCTGGTTCTTTCTCCAACACCTGCAAAAACAGAGATACCATCGTATCCTTTTGCAATGTTATTGATCAATTCCTGGATCAATACTGTTTTTCCTACTCCGGCTCCACCAAACAATCCAATTTTACCTCCTTTCACATATGGCTCAATAAGGTCAATTACTTTAATACCGGTAAAAAGAATTTCTGTATCCGTAGATAAATCTTCATACTTTGGAGGTTTCTGGTGAATAGCTCTTGAATTACCTTCTTTGTTCAAATTCCCAAGACCATCAATGGCATCTCCAGTTACATTAAAAAGACGTCCTTTGATCTGTTCACCTGTAGGCATTGCGATTGGTCCTCCAGTATCAATTACTTCTGTACCTCTTGTCAAACCATCCGTAGAATCCATTGCAATCGCTCGTACACTATCTTCTCCAAGGTGCTGCTGCACTTCAAAAACTAGATCAGTATTGTTTTCTCTTTTGATTACGAGAGCGTTCAAAATTTCTGGTAGTTTGGCATCTTCTGTTGAAAAACTTACATCCACTACTGGACCGATGATTTGCTTTATTTGCCCGATATTAGCCATAGTCTGAATCGATATTTATTTATTATGAATTAAGGCTTTCTGAATTTTGGTGCAAAGATAGCTTTTTCACGACTAAAAGAAGGTAAAAATCAGGCTCTTTTTAGAGGTGAGCAAAGAATTGGTGTAGTGGCTAAATTGCCAAAATATGTTCTTTTTATTTTGAATTTTAAAAAATAAATTAAAGGAGATTGGTCATTCTTACCAGTGATATGAATGAGAACTAGATATTGTCAAAGTAAATTTAAGTTTTATTGTAGCAAGATGGCGCTAAGGTAGAATATGTTTACAGGATAAATCTTGCCCTTATTTTTACTAGAAATGCTGCCAAAATTGAATTTTATCTAATTTTTACTCCTGGATTGCAATCCAGGGTGTGCGGAACAAAATGTGTATGTTGCCAGAAACGCAATCGTTTATTCCGCTTTGCATTGTTGGAGTAATAAACGAGAAAAAGTTACAGACCTCTTCTCGTTGTTTTGAATTGTACACGCATACTCGCACACTAAATCAGGGCCAGGAATATTCAAGTCTTACAGATTTATTTACATGAAATCAAAACTACCAGAATTGTTACTTCTATATTAACGTCTTCTTCCTCTTCCTAGCCATGTTAGATTAGCATAAACGCGTTCTGTATAACTGTACTTTCCGGATTCCTCATTTATGATAAGCCAGTCTCGAAAACAGCTTGTTTTGTAACAAAAACGATTCGCCTCATCACTTTTCCAAATATTTTTTATCGCATCTGGAATATCCACTTCTGGTCTTATTTGAATTCTTTGAGAATCTATGTTCAAGGTGCTCAACTTATCTACTGCGTGTTTAATTGAATGATTTCCCGGTCGATAATGCCCTGAAGAGTTATCGATCCAATGAATCCTGCCATTCAGATATTCAAATTTCCCCGAACTCCATACATCATCTCGTTCGGCTACTTGCGAATGTTTTAGATCGGTTTGAGGGTTCAAATCGTATTGATGAGCCAAATCTTGCCAAACCCGTGCTTGTCCGGAATGGGCGTAGATAGAATTGTCCTTTTTGCGCCATGTGAAAATATAAGTATCTTCAGGAAGTTCCATCAATGTATTGGTGCATATATCTACAGCCATCACTCGTTCACTAACCGCCTTGGATTTATACAAACGATAGATTTTTTTACCCAAGATTTTACAGATTTCCTTATGGCTTGTTAATCGAATAGATATTTCCTTTGTTGTTTTGTGTCTAATAAAGTCATTATAGGGACTCCCGTACCCAGTTCTACTTAGGCTCCTAATCTCCGGGTTATCCCAAATATCATCTATGGATTCGTCGGTTCCATCAGGATTCGCAGTCTTCGCTGATAAATAGGAGTCGTCTTTTATAATATTGGGTTTAGCAAATCTCTCTTGATCTATCAGTTTTAGCGGCTCATTCTGAACATATACATAGGGATTATGAAAGTCATCACTCATTTGTCCACCCATGTAGCGCCCAATTTCCGCATCGTACAGATTATTAAATGAATCATAGAGGTTTACTTGATTATTATATTCAAAGCCAGCGTACAGATAATTCAATTTGCTACTTCCCTGCTGCCTGAATCGTTGACCAAAAGCCAGGTAATCCATAGATTCAACGACTTGTCTATTATCATCTAAAATAAGCCTTGGAGAGCCTTTCCGATCCACCAATGGATATTTCCAATCGCTTCCATTACCAAAGGCAAGGATTCCATCAATACCATGGATATAGACAAGTGTTTCCTCATTGGTACCCACTACTTTCTTTTCAAATAGAGGATGTGTTGAAAGTGCGGATAATTGCAATTTTTTGTAATATACGTTTGAGTTATGATCAATTAATTGCTCTAGACTGGTTTGTTCATTCGCATTAAAGTCATAGGTTATTTTGTTTCCTTCTGCGGATGATTTCTGAATGCTTTGTGGAATCAACGAAACAGAATTGTATTCAATTTCATATACGTTTCGTGTTGGAATTTTGGTAGCCAATCCATTCTCATTGTATTGATTTGATGAGGTGGTGAAATCTCCAGTTATGCTGATATCATCCACCAATAAATAAGGCCCTGAAGATCCATTGATACCACGTTTATAGTTCCTCAGTTCAAGACTGATAAAGCTTATAGGAACCGTATCAGAGTTTAGAAGTAGCTGATTTAAATCAATAGTAAAAGACACTTCTGTCCAATTTGCTGCTTCGGTTATGGCTTGAACCCTTACTTCAGCGACTTTGCCTTGAGCACTGTAAAGTATTGCATACCAAGCCGCCGATCCTAATTCATTATCAAATCCAGCTTCTGTTTTTATCCAGCAGGAAGTACTGTATGATCCATTGGCATCGAGAAAATTTTGATAAAGTAAGTGGCAATAGTGGGTCAAACTTCCACCTGCTATTTTCAAACACTTACCTGTTCCTCTATGACCGCCGCTCTCTAATATTCCCGTAGCAGAAGGTCCATTATTACTTCCTCCCCATTTCCAATCACCGTCATGATCACTACCGGGTGCAGCATTTTCGAAATTCATCGCTATCGATGCCTGATTTGTGTATGTATCCAACTGATTGTTGACTCTTTTTCCATCTGTTTCCTTGTATCCAAAAGTTCTTGTATTCTCGCCCCGTTTTGCCGACAACATATTACCATTGGCATCATAAGAACCTGGTGTGATCATACTCCAATAGTCGCTTAATGAATTGTTGTCTTGTGTAATTCTTCTTTGTGGATCATATTGAAATTGATTGATATACCCTTCAGGTTTTTCAGTTTTTTCCCATAGACCATTTGCATCAGCGTAAATAAATTTGTCGGCACTTATACTGCCATCAAAATATTTGGTTTCATTTGGACTCGTAGCTTCATTGTAATATAATCTTTGGGTAAAAAACGGGATGTCCGGATTTGAATCCTTACCAGGAATATTATCAATTATATCTGTGACCAACCCTTCCGTATTATAAGCGATCATTCGTTTAATCGCTTTTTGATTTGCTGGATCGATACCATTATTAATAAGAGATTCTTCCAGGCGACCATAAAAATCGTATAGATATTCTGCATATACTTTTTCCGGGTCACTAGGTGGATTGGATGGATCAACTACTGAGCCTTCAGGAACTACCTGCCCGATGGATGCCAATTTACCCAAGCGATCGTAATAATACCCTACGGAAAAATTTTTGTTACCAACAAGCAGAGGGTATTGAATCGAAGCAATTTGATTTTGATTGTTATATCCGTATAAAAAGGTAAACGTTTCAATATTTGAGTAATGGTTGATAAGTGAAGTTACCTTTATGCGATTACCCTGGGCATCGTGGGCGTAGGTTTCGTAATCAGTTACATCTTTATTATTGATTTCCACCTTCCAAATCTTGCCCAACATGTATTTGGCGTTAGGGTTATCTTTATCAATATCGTACTTCCAACGTTTGTGCCATGCACCAGATGCATAATTAGGATTCCCACTTTGTGTAGGATCGGTAATTGGAAAACTTGACTCGTTGGCTTTGGCCTGAAGGACAGCTCCATCAGCACCCCACTGATATAAAGAATCCTGAATATATCCTGACTCGATCATTCTACCCAAGGCATCGTATTTGAAGTAGATGATGCGTTGGACGGGATGAGAGGCACCATCTGCATCCAAAACAAATCGCAAACGATTGGCATCGTTGTAAATAAACTGATTGATTCCTGTGTCTGGAGTGGATTTCTTTTTCAACATTCCCCTATACGTGTATTCCATGGTCTCTACCCAGCTCGTCGCTTCTGATCCACTAGGAGGAGTAAAATAATTGGGTTGTCTGATTTGTGACAGCAAACCTTGATTATTGTATGAATATCCCATTTGGACTGCAACTCCTCCCACTTCTCCCTGAATCACTTGGGTTACATGACCACTGATGGAAGAAATGATCGTATTCTCAATTTTAGTCATTGCACCACCATCGTCAACTTTTTGAACCCATTCCTGTTTTTTTACACTGTATTTTGCGGGGTTGTTGCCAGAAGGTGGCGTAGAAGTTGAAGCCGAAATTGAGCCTGAATACGTAAAAGACTTCGTATAATGAGAGGCATCTGCCGTTTTTAATCTTGGCAAGATGGTACTCAGCACTCTTGGGATGGGTGAGGGTTCGTATTGATTGGTCGTAAAATTGAGTTTATCTGCTGTTAAAAACTCTTCTTTCGTTTCATGTTGTCCCCCCTGGTTATACAGATAAGAATCTTGGTCTCCTTCTACCAAAGTTGGACCGATTTCTGCATCATCTGCTAAATCAACAGATGTACTCAATGTTATCACAGCTGATAATGTTTCACGACTATACTCTACTCTTCCGTTATCATCAAAGAAGACTCCTGAGGCTGCACCAGTGTAGTTTCCTGCAAAAACGCCTTCGATATTTTTTCCTTGCAAAGAGACGCTTTGAAAATGATTCCCCAATCCGTTGAAAAAATTCAATTTGATTTGAGGCTCTTGCAATAAGATTAAATTGTCAAACGAACCCTTCTCCGTTAGAGCTAATGTAAGCTTTCCGTAATTTTCCGGCATTGGATTCGGATAGTTATATTTATAACTAAAAAGCTGTATTCCATCTGCGTAGAATAATATAAAGCCGTCAACCACAGCAAACAACCATTCTTCGCGAAACCCTATTTCGCTATATGTTCCTTTTACAGTAAATGTTCCCGATGAGAATTCACCTAATTCCCAAGAAGTATTGCCTTCATTCCAGCGTACGAAGTAGAATCCGTTGCCCATGGCTACATTAGCTTTGGTGGCTTGATCTGCTTGCCTGACATCAACCCTTGCTGCGAAATTAGTGGAAACATACTTTGTCAACTCCGCTGTACTTCCTATACCCGTAGTCTTGCTGCTATCATAAGCTAATTCACCGTCAACTATTGCCCAATCATCTGGATCAGAGAACAACCAATCGCTTAAATCTCCGTCGTGGAAATCGTAGTATTGGCTGGTACTGCTGGTTCCAAGAATTAGATTCGAGTTGGGGAATTTTGCTTGAAATAGATTTTCGTTGAAGAGGTTTCTGGAGTAGGTATGCGTCGTAATATCATTGACTTTATCTTCGGGACCAATGGAAGCCACTTTCTGATTAAATCCGTTAAAGATGGTTTGTATAGCTTGCCCATTATTGTTGATCAATCCTGTAGTCTTGTAATCAACAGGATCGTAAATCATAGCATTAAAAATACAGTCGACGGGAGAAAAACGCAAGTTATCTACATATGCATTCTTGGTGTCATTTTTATTATAGCCTTGTATTTTAAAATAAAGTTCTTCACTAGATGGTAAACCGCCCGCTGTTCTAGCGATCTCAAGATCTATAAGTTGTTGAAAATATTCCCACTTTCCTATGGCAGTTGAAAAGTCTATTCTCAGGGTAGCGGCAGTTATTTCGGAGTTGTCGGATTTTTTATAAAATATAATTTCAAATCCAGCTTCTTTGCCAACGGTGGATACAAATCCATTTTCCAATTTTGCCCAACAACCAAAAATATAATTTCTGTTTTGTTCTTCTATGGTAAATACTTGCATGGGACCAACAATGGTTCCTGATCCTGGATTCATTTGCAGACATCTAGTACCTGTGTAGTAATCAGTGCTGATGATGTGATTTTCTATATTGCCACTATTGTATGTCCATCCGTTTAATCTTTCGTAAGGTTCAAATCCCAAATAACTTAATTCCTGTATACCCAAATTGACATTAACCGCTTCTACCACTTGCACGATTTGATCTTTATCCAAAATGGAAGACTTTGGTCTACCTTCGACATCCAGCGTTACAGTCGTCCAACCTTTTGATTCTATCGTAGTGACTGTTCCTGTTTTCAACCAATCTGGACCTGGTTCTGGATCAGTGGGATTCCAACTATTGAATGTGGAAGGATTTGCATTAAGTGCCGTATAGTATCTATCAGGTGCCCATTTGTCATTCCCTATGTTCCAAGAATCCTTCCAGGTGGTTATGAGTGTACTAATGACTTCTTCGGTATTGGCGGCAACATCTTTTACGGACTTTTTCACTTCTATTGTGGGCATCAATAAATTCATGGCTCTTGTGGGATCATATACTTCCCACCAATACTTTATTTCTTCTATGAGTTGCTGTTCTATTTCTTCAGAGTTGTAACTGGTTTTTGTGTTTTTGGTCATCAAGCCAGTATCTGTACTGTATTGCTGCTCTACTGATACAAGTACTTTGTCTCTGGTATTTTCAAATTTTAAAATGCGCGAATAATAGGCTGCGGCCAATTGACCGATCAGAATTTGACTTACGTTGATATAGTTGATGGTAGTACCATTGACGGTGCCAGAAGGGTCACCAAATCCTTTGTTGTATGTTTCCTCTTTGTACATCAAGCCTAGGACTTGACTATAAAATGCAGCGGCATTCGTACTATTCGGGTCTATTGGATAATTAATTTCAGTATCGTTGAGACCATTAAAAAAATAAGACTCTACGTAACCATTTGTAGCTGCTTCGACTGTAAGTGCGGCAGGTATCGAAGTACATTTATTGAATCGGAGTTGAGACCCGTCTACATCTACCGTAGTCGTATTTCTATCATATTGATATCCTGTTAATGTGGTGGCATAACCACTATTGAGTGATACACTTTCTATAGCGTACAAAGTCTGTTTGCCAGAAGCAAGTTCATTCATTACTGTATGTAACTTGAAGGTTGAATTGGCCCCATAAGTACCTGTATATCCTACAAATGAGTTTAACCCTACTAAAATGTTTTGGGCTTGAGGATCATAGATTTGTTCTCCTTCTAATTCTACGGCTGTCTGATTGACAATATTTCCGTTTCTAAGATTGAATAATTTAGTGTTGCCATTCACTTGATAGACCAAATATTCCGAACCTATTAATTGGATAGAAGGTAAATCAGCAGCGGTTATAGAATCAGGAAGTGTAAATTTGTCTTCCCACGTCCCATTTGGCATTTTGTACCATACCTTATTCGCAAGAATCACATAGTTGCTATTTATCATTGATGTTCTTGGTGCGGCTATGGCGAGTGTTGCATTTTGATTCGTAATCATCATGCCGGTCGGAACTCTCCATTGTCTGTTATTCGGATTGAATTCTACCATGTCATAGACATAGGATATTGCTCCTGCATTATCAATTTTTATCAATCGAACTATTTTGTCCCAACTTACATGGGTTGCTTCTACAGAGACTTGATGGTCATATGATATTGTGGATAAATCTTTTACATCCCAGTTTTTACCAAAATAACGACGAGCTATTTGACCGATTACCACCATGTTTTCACTTAAGATTGGAACGGGGGCATCACTCAAGGAAGGATATCCATTCGACCCCCAATGGATCGTAGTAAAGGTTGAAAAATCCCTCTCCCAGACATCCGCAGATAATGATACTGTGGTAGTTCCGGCAATGGTTTTACTGGCTTGTACCACAACAAAAGTATCTCCCGGAAATAATTCCAGAGTGTCTGCTCTGCTTAATCCTGAAATGCGGGTTTGTGAATTACTTTGCCAATTTCCAGTAATGAATTTTTCATAGAGGTAAATAGTCAATCGATTATCATTTGGGTGAGCAGCTGCAAAAAGATAATTGTCTTTCCCGGTCAGTGCATAGATGGTGTTTGGATTTCCATTCAAGGTTACTTCGGATTCTGCTGTCCAGGATAGTCCGTCACATTGATAACGATTCAATTTCCCACTCGAAGTTCCTAGCAATCCTACAAAATTATCACCCACAGCCATATTTATGGATTCAGCTCCATAACCTGGATTGAAATAGGGTAAATTTTGCGCTGTTTCCTTTGGTCGAATCCACTCGTTTGCTTGAGCTGCCGAGATGTACCAGGTGTATAATCGATCACCATTGTATAGGGCAAACAGATTATTGGATAATTCAATTTGAAGTGATGCGTATGCTGCGGCATTTGCAACTGGAATTGCATCATAGTTTTGTTGAAGCCACCTTCCGGTCCAGGTAAATGCCTGAACTGTAACTTCATTATTGCTTCCCAACCAAGTGCAAAGTGCAATATTATTATGGAAGTAAAATTTTGGTTGATCAAATGTGATGTCCGTTGCTTCAGGTTGTCTTACTTGTAAATCTCGACTGGAGTAATTGGCTTCAATAGATGTATAGGCATAAGCCACAGTTCCACCTAGTGGCATAGTAGCTTGTTTTAAAGCACCGTACAATGCCTTGGTGGTGGAGTCATAAACCTTGGTGGCACTTACGCCATCAGCTGGATCTTGCCCCCAGTATTTCAAATCCAAGGTAGGAAGGTTTTTTCCATTTGGATAAGTGGATTTGATGCTGGTAAGAAGTGGTTTGGTTAGATTTCCTTCTCCCATAGGTGTATATGTCATTTCATTCGTTACAATGACCGACCCATCTTTGGCTATGACTTGGACCTGTTTCAAAAGTTTGGTATTATATCTATCCTGATATGCATTCGGAGGTGCTTGATCGGTATGAGGTATCTGATACTCATCCGAAGACTTATCTTCATAAATGAATTGAAGGACTTCTCCAATAGGACTTTCGATCCTGTCAAGATACAGTACCTGAGTATATTCTTTACCGCTTGTCGAACCTACTTTATGTTGTACCTCGGTGTAAGAAAATGTCAATTGATCACCAAATCGATTAGAGACTGAATTCAATTTCCATTCTATGCCTCGATTGACTTGATTGGATGTTTCGGTCGAGGGACCATACCAATTGTTCCAAACCACTTCCAGCGCAATGGTGTTTCGATTACTCTCTTTATCGCCGAAAATGTAGGTGTCTCCATTCTCTTTTATAATTACCCATTTTTCTTGAGGAGGGTAAAATGTAATTTTCCAAAATTTATAATCTAATGCAAGAAATGAAAAACCATTGTCCGATGTTGTGCCCGAACAGACCAGCTGTGTAGCCATTGCTTTACCTACAAACCAATAGATATCATTGCTCCAATTTCCAGTATTCCGGGAATCTGCAAGAATCGTGTCGTATCCCGTATCCCAACCGAGTCCCACCACACTTGTAGGTGCGTCGAGGTTCCAGGTTCTGGCATTGTTCCAATTATTACTGCTGTAATAAATATCAAAGTCCAGATCTAATCCATTTCTTCCATTGCGATGCGCTATGGATAAAGGAGTATTTACTTCACCATTATATGGATTAATAGATTGCTTATAATCGAATGAATGTGCCATTTTTAAATTTATTTTATTTCAGTCATTTCTATCCAGCCGTTCCCTAGGTTCCTAGTACCTCCTTTCCCAAACCGTTGTCTTAAACCCGGGTTACTCTGTCTGTAGACATATGTTCTTCCACCACCTGATCCAGACCCAGAACCTCCAAAACTGGAACCACCAGACCCAGAACCACCAGACCCAGAACCACCGGAGCCAGAACCACCAGAGCTGGAACCACCGGACCCAGAACCACCAGAACTGGAACCACCAGCACCACCGCCGCCACCTCCGGATCCGCCACCGCCAAACAATCTACCAAAGCCTCGACCCACAGAACTGAAGAATCCACCTACTGAACTAAAGAATCCACCTCCTGTTGAAAATCCACCTCCTAACCATGAAAGGCCTCCTAAGACAGCCATTCCTCCTACGACCAAAATAGTACCTCCTATGATAAGTCCATCTTTCAAACCTGATAGTCCAAGAGGATCAATATATGCAGCAGGATTACCTGTCGTATATGCATACGGATTAAAAGTTTGTGGGGCTGTTGGTGTTCCCAGTAGAAAATCTTTTTGGATAAATTGGCTCATTTTGCTGGAATAGGAACGAGATCTCATGTACAATACATCGTTTCCGTCACTTATGACACCATATGCTCCCGAGTATAAGAATTTGGAGGGATGATTTCCGTTGGAATGATTGAGTGTACCATATTCATCATAAATAAATTTGTTGGCTATTTGTCCATCTTTGTCCGTAATGGCAATGGTATTGCCCAAATGGTCAAAATGAAAAACATAATAATTGCCATCTTTAGAATACTGGTTTACGAGTGCATTTCCATAGATGTACCAGGATTTAATACTTTGAGCCGAGTCCAATTCTTCCAGTAAACGATTCAGGCTTTGATTCAACGGAACAATATTTTGGTTCTCACCAATCAATGGTTCGTATGCTGTTGCCCCTGAAATTAATTCTATCGAAGCTCTCCCATTAGTGGAACGTGACTGGTCCGGACGATTGATTAATGGAGAATTGAAATCTACAATATCGTAAAGATAGTTGCTTTGCTCCCCTTCAAATGTTTCTTGAGTTCTTAAGCTGTCTGCATCATATTCGAAGGCTTTATCTCCAAGACTGGTCAGACGATTAAACGGATCATATGAAGCGGCCAGTGTTGTTTGACTCGGCACGGTTGTGAGGTTTCCATTATCATCATAGACCAGGTCAGTTCCGTCAAAGGTTACAACTTGGTTGGCTTGATTATACTCAATATTAACTCGTTTATCCGGCAATTGTGGAGCTAGAGGGAAGATAGCATCATTTGCAATAGGATTACCCAGGGCATCCAGGGTAAAATTGTGTTTGGTAATAATATATTCTCCTGATTTGACTTCTAACGAAGTAAGTCTATTTGCTTTATCAAAATTATATTCTGACGTTGTATTATTAGCATTCTGAATACTCTTCAGCACTCCCGTGTCATAATAATCGTAGGTGGTTGCTTTGGAGTTCCAATCAGTGACAGTATTTAATTGTCTGAGATTGTCATAAGCATATTGCACTTTTTTACCATCAGAGTACGTCAATGCTTGAACCAAATCAAGAGGAGTATATGCATATCCTATTTCCTGATTGATGGCATTGGACCTGCTCTTTCTTCTACCCCAATTGTCAAATGTGTTTTGGATTGCTAAATTTCCATTTTGATTGATTCTTGTGCGGTTTCCGAGGCCGTCGAGTACATAGGATATGCCTTCTGTTTCTGATATGACAATGTCTTTGAATCGACCGGCCTGGTCAAACCCATAAATAAGCTTTTGATTGGCTTCTGCATCGGAATACGAACTGAGCTCACGCCATGCATTATACGATCTATGGGTTTTTTTACCGAGAGGATCAGTTAAATACAGTAATTGTCCATTTCCATTGTAATCATAATGCGTAAGAATGCCCTCATCACCAGGTTGACTTATACTTATTCGAATCATATTGACCTTATTACCTTCAATAACCTCGGAATGAAAAGAATACATCATATTGGTTATTATATCTCCACCAGTTTTCTTTTCACTGATTTTGGTCATATAACCCAGGGGATTGTATTCATAATTTCGTTGCAACCAGAGTGTATCTTTTCCTTGCTTGTATTCTACAATCCTATTCATTGGATCGGTCACAAAAATCTGTTGAATCCCCTCTGGATTGGTTTCAGTAATAACCTGTTCTTTGGTTCCATTCGTCGGATTGTCTCTTAAGGTATATGAAATCGTCGATTCTTGATTCAATTGATCAATCTGAGAAATTAGTCTACCTAAGGCATCATAGGTTTGGACGATGGTAGTCACCGAATCACCCGTTTTTTTGGGAGGGTAGGTTGTTATTACTTTTTGGTTAAATGTACCATTACCTGTTTGCACAAGACGGTATTCATCTTCTGTGGTATTATCAAGACGATCACTTATTTTGATGAGTCGATCTATCGGATCGAAGGTTTCAGAATTTGAATATTCCTTGGTATCTCCTTCGAGTTTTGGATACGTTGTTACTACTTTTGTTGAATACGATTTATCTGGTAAAAAGTCGGATTGGTAGCGATGTTTGTAGACTTGAGAATTTGCATTTGTAAATTGAAGCAGACGATTAAATCGATCATAGATCGTGTGTTCGATCACCTCATTTGAAAATTCTGTTTTCGTTAGATGGTCAATTCGATCATATGCATAGACTGTTTCTCTGGTTGTACCATCTGACAATTCAGGATAGATAATTTTTTGAACTAAGTCATTGGGGTCAAACTGATAATTCATTGTATTTCCCTCGGGATCCGTTTCTGATATTACCTTACCTCCATTATCAATGCCAAATTCTTCTGTAAATGCATCTTCCAGGGGTTGAGTAAAAAATTGAGTTCGACGTTTTTTTAATTGACCATTGGCATAATACTCATTTGTTATCGTCCGGTATGGAGTATTTCCTGTATCCAAGACCTTTTCAACCAATACTCGCCCTAGAGCATCATTTTCATATTCTGTAACATTGCCCAATGCATCTGTGATGGTTTTTACATATCCATTGTTGTAGGTAAAGGTCGTGGTATTACCCATTAGATCAGTGATCGTATGAATTAGACCTGCTTCTTTACCTGTGTTATAATAGGTGAATACTGTATCTTCTCCTAATGGGTTTGTAATTTTAACCAGTAGGTTTTGGTTGTAGTGATATGTGGTTATATTTCCGTTATAATCTGTTTGTGATGATACTTGATTTTTTTCATTATATGTAGCTGCTGCAATGTCCCCGATCGGGTCTGTTTGGGTAAGTAAATTGTCATTTCCATCATAGGTAAAAGTAGTCTTGTTACCCATTCCATTTACGTAATTAGCAGCAGGTCCTTCATAAATGACCTCACTTAACAAATTGCCAAATCCATCGTAAACTCTGTCTGTTCTTCTTATGTTTCCGTCAGCAAGATTGTATACAGAGTTTTTGAGATTGGTGGTGTCTTTGTAGCTCTTTATGACTGCCGTATTGCCTGCTCTATCCGTAAAATTAGTCACAATTATATCCAGATTGTCCTCGATAGTTTGTGCATATTCAAACTGGTTGAAGTAATTTTCGCCAGAAGCTATGGCCCGAGCATCCCATTGTTTTATTACTTGCTTTTCGGCATTGTATTCGTTCTTGATGAAGGTGTTTCCATCTTCGTCAATTATCGTCAATATCAGTGAATTGTTATCATATGTGAATGTTCGTTGATGACCAAGTGTACTGATTCGGCTTACCAGATTTTCATTTTGAAAATTAAACGATATGCTTCTTCCCGATTGATCCGTTACTGTTTTTACAAGTTCGCTTTCATAGGTCAGTTCCAGATAGTGTGTATCATCAAGTTTTACCTTAGTTAACAGATTGGCAGCATACTCTAGTGAGATTGTATGATTTCCCGGATACGATATGCTCAAAAGTTTACCATTTATGTCGAATCTATAGACTTCCTGGGATTTGGTGGTCAAGACATAGATGCTGTTGGATTCCAGGACCAGAGTATTGCCTCTTGGAGCCACTATAGCAGTATATATACCAAATACAGATTGCGGAATGGAATACCGATCGGTATGTGTATCTGGCCAGATTAGTGCTATTTCTGAAGTACTGGTTTTAACAATTCGGGTATTGTAGTAGTGATTCCAACGATTTCCCATTGGTTTACTATTGTAAATAGAATTTTCAGACGACAGGGGAATAGCTGTATTATAGTAGGTATTAAAAGTCAGAGGTATAGCACAGTTTACAAATAGATCCGTATGAGCATATTCGTACGCACCGGTTGACATATTTACCGGATCTCCTGCTTTAGGTGGATCTGGATCTGGAGGTTTAGGAGCTTTTATTTCAAGAGACACTTCTTTAATCGCTGGAATACTTTGTTCGCTTCCTTTTTTTGTGATTATTTCTGCTTTGATCAAATATGTATTTCCTACTTCAACCCCCGTGTAGCTGGGAGGAAAATTATGGCTCGTATCTGGGCCTAGATATGGAGGTGATTTCTCATTGCCATCAATACTTAATGTAAGTTCATAGTTTACATCGGTTTGAGAAACGGCATCCCATTTTACCGTGATTATACCTTGATTATTGGCATTAATAATAATATTTGTCGGTGGATCCAAGGTATCTACTCCGACGCCTGATTCTTGACTCCAAGGACTATCCACAGGGCCGGTATCGGCTTGTACCCTGACATAGTAGTATTTTCCTTTTTCGATTGGTGTACTATCATTAGGATTTGTAAATGTCAATGTTTTCTGCGACGTATTTTGAGAAAGAAGAGGAGGGGTAGTCTCTTTGTCCTCATTCAACAATTGAACATCATAAGTAGTAGTAGGATAAGGTGTATCATCAAAGGTCCATTGAGCAGTTATTGTCAACGCATCGGGATCACTTGTGACGGAAGTTATGACTGGAGCACCAACAGTATAGGGCGTCACTTCCGCCCATGGAGACCAATCTCCAATTACTCCCACAACAATAGGCCGCACGTGGGCATAGTATACCGTACCGATTTCAAAAGTTATGGTCTTAATATCTGCCGTAAGTACATCTGTATATAATTGAGAAAATACCGGACTACCTGTTTTGGATCCTTTATATAGCTCTAAGAAATAGTAAACGCCTGACTGTGGAGGAGTAGTCGCCTCAGTCCAGGTACATCGTACAAACGGATCCAATGGGTCTTCATAAAGATATTCCAAGGTCAAGGTAAGTTCATTGACAGGAGAGATAGAAGAGCTTTGTGGGCCAATGCTATTTTCAGAAAGGGCTTTTACTGAAAATGTTTTTGTTCCATCTTCATTTAGAAGCGGTGTCAGATCCAGCGTTGTTTCCGTTTGGTTATTTATTGTTCCGTTAATGTCAGTATTGTAAGATTGCGCTTGATCTACTGCTAACCATGTGCTGTTCAACTGGCCAGTACTTGGTTCAGAAAGTGAAAGGTGTGCTTGTTGTAAATTAATTGCGATTAGACGACTTAAAGGACTCCATTCACCCGGGACTCCTGCAACTACCGCTTGTACCTTGGCATCGTAAGTTTCGTTTAATAACCATCCGGGAATCACTTGTTCGGTCACAATTAAATCGTTTGCTGCATATTTCCATGATGAACCGAATTGGGTGACTAATAAATTGTAACTCGCATTTGTGACAGGCGTCCAAGAAGCTTTCATTTCATAAGTTCGAAACAAAAGGTCTTTATCAAGAATGAAAGTACCATTGGTAATTATACCAGAAATATTGTCTGATGTAAAAGCCCAGGCCAAAACAATGTTTGCTTCTGATGAAGACACCCTCTGTAGAATTGTGGTCATGATTTCCGAACCCGTTCGCAACGTATTCCAAAGTCTGAATTCGCTCATTTCACCAATGAACGGAGTTTCGGATTCAGATGCTTTACTCAGTTCCAGTTCCTTATCTGCTTCAAAGCCACTACCAGGGGCACGATTTATTGCTGCTGAACCAGAATATACGCCTGCACCATCTTTGAATATTGCTATACCATAATGCGTAGACCTATTGGGATATACCACTACCGCAATGTGATGCCACAAACCATCATTGATGGATACATGGGTAGAGCCGGTACTCGATGATCCAAACCCGATTTCCAGATCGGTTGGATTTTTCAACCAAAACCGATTTGCCACGCTGGTCGTGTCATAGCTTAACATTACAGCATTGGTTTCTGTCATTGTAGTCTTCGCCCAAAAAGAGAAGGTAAATCCATCAATAGGAAAATTTGACAAAGCAAGAGACTCAACGGAAGTAGTTCCATCAAAACGTAAAACGTTATTGGCGGGTAACACTGAATTCGTAAGAGTAAAACTTAGGGTTGGTACGACTTCATTCATGATTGTTCACTTCTTTTTTAGGATCACTACCTTTTGTAAATAGTTAATAGTTTTGATTTTGTTAATTGATGATAGTTACTGTTTCAATTTTAGTCAGGTTGCCGGCGTCATTGATAGTATAAGAAGTTTGTTTCCAACCTCCGGTATTATTTTCATTCCATGTAACTGTGCGCAAACGATTTAGCCCATCAAAAGTTTTAGCAACTACTGCGGCGTATGGTCCAAAAGCAATTGGTGATTTAGGCCCTTTAACGATTCCATCTTCAGCGCGAATTTCTGTAGTGAAAATCATTGCTTTTTCCAGTATCTGATCATAAGTGATTTTGTTATTCTGAGTACTTTGTTGATTTATGGAGATTCCATTTTTAAATAATTCACCGACAAAGGTTTTTCCAGCTAATACTGAAGGAATTTCAAAATCCAATACCAGGTTGGTACCTGTATAATTGAGCGAACTTTCTTCTACCGAATGAATAATAATATCGAACAATTCGCTCGCCGGACCAAGCACTACACCATCAGATGATAAAGCAGATACGTTTAAATTATAGGTAAGATTTTGATCGAATGTCAACCTTTCATCCAAACTAGGGTCAGAGCCAAAAAAGTTTTGTTTGCTTCCTTCGCTATTGGTAATTGTGGTTCCATACATTCCAGCATTGAGTACAGTATTCCAGTTTACATTAAGTGTACCATCACCATCTATGATTAAATAGCTCAATAAACTGAGAATCGGTTGATGTTGAATGACAGTAAGTGGAGGACTATTTGGGCCTATCACAACTCCATTGGATCCTGTGGCTGAAACTGTAATCGTATAGGTAAGATCATCTTTTAGGTTAATATTGATTTCAGAATTAGGATCTGTACTGACTTGATTTTCTAATAGTGATCCGTCTGTTGCTTTGAGTTGGGTAATATATGCAGTCACAACTTCCTCCATATTGGCCCATACTGTTTTTACCTTTCCTTCTTCTTCTGCAGGAAGACTATAACTCAACATATTTATTACAGGTTTTGCCAAGATGGGTTCTAAGGAAACACTTTTTGGCCCTTCGGAAATATCCTGACTTCCCAAAGGTGTTATATTCAGAGAATAATTGATAGCAGGATCAAGGTCATTGACGATTTTATAACTGGTTTTGTCCGTGTGATAGATCTGTGGATTTTCTCCACCAAGTAATTCGATATGGTATTCATCAGCGTTTGTACATGCGCTCCAGATGAGATCGAGTGAATAACTCAAGGCACTGATTTGTACGGTTAAAATCTGTTGAAAAACAGGTTGTTGCGAAATTATATTAACGGATGGACTAGATTGACCTGGTTGTCCGTTATCAATTCCCGTGACCAATACTTGATAGCTTTTGTCTGGAGACAGGTCCTGATCAATAGTAATACGATCTCCACTGGCCGGATAATTTGTAAGTTCACCGCCTGGAATTTTTACGGTAACTATAAAATCAGAATATGACATTGGATTCCACCTCACTTTTAACACTGCATTGTCGTAGTTGACTTTTACAATTTCAGGTGGACGTATTGCATCTTCAAAACTATTTTCTTCGGCTCTTCCTTTTGCCATTGATTGAGGTTTTATGTGGTACTACAATTGTGAATTAAGATGGGACCTTAACTCATCACATTGATGATATGGATATATCTTTTTATACGGGTTTGGAGGCTATGTCGAGATTGCCAGCACGGTATGAACTCAAAATGTCTTGGTGCCATTTTTCATCCGTATTTGCTAATAAGTCTTCCAGTGATTGTCTTTTTGGACTTCCATAATGCCATTGCATTTGATGATCCCCCACCAGGATGCCATTTGCATACATTGTAGTTTTATCAAATTTGTTAGAATCATCCAAACCATTTGAATTCAATTGAAGATTATGAACCGAATATGGGAAATTTACCTCTTCAATCATAGACAATTTATTCTTTCCTTTTTGAGTAAACACAACGTCATCAATACGTAGGTTTTTAGCTAATTTGACACCCCTTTTCGTAATAACCGGGTGCCCCTCGCTCATTAATAATTCATAGCCATCGACGGTTTTGATGCGAATCATGGGTTTCTCCTCGGTGCCAACTACGGTATTTTCCACCTCTAAAATAGATCCGTCCACATTGCTCAATATTTCTTCTCCCACTTGAATCTCTTCTATCGGTTTATTGGATCCGTCTGCCATAGTAATAGGTGTGCCTCTGGCGATGCATCCATAATATATATACATGGGATCAATGTAAATGGTATTGAATTGATTGCTACCAGGAGTATAACTTGATGGAGCATTGGTTATATATGCGGTAACTTCGGACCCTCCAGCTTCTAATGTTACATTAAAAATATAATATACCTGGTCTCCGCTAGCAAAATTTGCTGGTCCAAAAGAAAGCCAATCAAAATTCCAACTAATAGTATCTCCATTAACCGTAGCGCTATCAAAAAAATCAAATCCAGCTGGAGGAGTAATAGGATTCCCGCCTTCCACCGCACGGGCTATTTCAATAATATTTGTCGCATTCTTAGGTTTGCCATTTTCTAAATCTATCGGATCATTGTATACAATGCTACCCTGAACAGGTACTTCGACATTGCCGGAATATTGTTTATAGTAGTCACAATTGCCTCCATCTCTGGTTAAACAAACTACGATTCTATCGTCAGCATTGGTATCGGTTGGGCTTAGGTTGTTGATTTGCTTTGGAAACTTTACACTTTTTGCAAAAACATTCTTTAAATGTCCGTGCCCTGTCGTTTTATCTGTCCATGCTATAGTGGCTATCGAAACTACTTCTCTACCATCAGCTGGCATCGGTGAACCGAAATCGCCCCTGGCTTGGAGGGTTACAGCCTGACCGGCATTAATTTGGTCCACTGTTTCTTGTTTTCCTATGGGATTCAGATCTTTATCGTAAAGACCAAGTGTGATTTTGGTGGATTCGGTGCCGCCGGGAATTGAGGATAGCGCAGAAGTTTCCCATTTTTGACCGGCAGAAGTCTCAGAGGATAGCTGCGCGATTACATTTACAGGTTCTGCCTGGTCCGTGGCGAAAAGACTAATATTCAATGGAATCTTGCTGGAAGTAAAATCTTCAATGTTTTGGAAAAATTGAGGATAAGATTCTTTGGTAATTCCTGCAAGCTTCAGTTGGGTGAGGTAAAATGATTTTTGCCTTGGATCACTGAGATCAATATCTCTTGATTCGTTATTTTTACTTAATCCTCGTACATAAGCAAGATCTTGTTTCTCTTGTTTGGTTAATGTTGATTTTGGGGCCATTTTTTTAATTTTTATAATGATTCAAGCTATTACCTTTTTACTGTGGTAATCATACAGTCAAAGACAGAATAGAATTAAGAATAACTAAACTACCTGATGCTGAATCTGGATAAGGGAATTTTACTGTGAAGGCAATCTATTACAAATTAGAGAATTGTAGATTGACCCATAGGATCAGTGCATATTATGGTTTTCACCGCTTAATTCGACTAAGAATAAAAGCAAATTAAGTCTGTTTAAATATGTGTCGTAGGTAGTTAAAAGTAAAATTAAATATGATCTTATTCTATCCGCTTTATTTATTTTCAAATTTAGATTTTTTTTAGGCATGGTACAATAGGTAAAAATACCTGAATTTATTGTTCGACATATCTGCTTTTTTCATGATCAAACCCTACATAAATCAAATGATCAATAGTTCGAGGAATGTTAAGAAAGACGATGAATAGGGTGTCTTTGATTTTGAGTAGAGTCAATTTGTCTTCTTGTCTTCGGTCGAAATCCAGATCAGCTCTACACGTTTATCTTTCCACGTATGGTGAGTGGAAGGGTAACAAGTCACGTTAGTATTTTCACTTTTTTGCATGTTGTAGCGCCCACCCACATGCTCTTGAATTGTGATTTAAAATTTGTAAATTACATATGTTTTTGTTGTGATTATTTTAAGAATTGTACTTGAACTTTATACTTTGGCACGGTTGTTTTAAGTTGTAATGAAGTGTAGAGTCGAGTCACACAGATGTTATTAACAAAATGAAGTCC
This sequence comes from Bacteroidota bacterium, assembly GCA_039194925.1. GTDB lineage: Bacteria > Bacteroidota > Bacteroidia > Chitinophagales > Saprospiraceae > CAJXUU01. Next base: position 2,184 of record JBCCVV010000069.1, on the reverse strand, counting down.
GATCTTTGGGATACAAGTGTTCGGATCAAAAATCTAGTAAAGATGAAAACGATATTAATCAATATCTTCTTTTTAATGGCAGTAGGTATGTCTGCTCAGACAGAAGTCGACTTTCTGAATGCCTTGGGGGAAGGCAAGACAGGAAACCTGGATTCATACTTGTCGGCTAAGATTAATCTATGCATAAATGACGAGCAGGAAAAGGTGGATAAAGCAACAGCTATTCGTAAAATCAGGAGCTTCTTGAAATCGAAAAAAGTAGTTCGGCATAAGATTTTACACAAAGGGAAATCAGCGGATAAGAACTCCAGTTATCGTGTCGCAAGGATAAAAACAAAGGCTGGAACCTATCGTGTTTTTGCGTATTCGGAAAGAAAAGGCGGAAGCTCAAAAGTGGTTGAAGTCCGAATAGATGCCATGTAAGTGACACTTTTACATTTTATTAATGTTGCGATGATGATTTTATAACTTATTGGTTATCAAAAGCTAAGGATATATTTAAAAAATTAAATTTGTTTTAAATGGAATTTGGAGTTTCATTTTCGATAAAATCCACATATATTGCAGTCAAATAATTAATTCACAAAAGAGTTTCGCTTATAAAATACATTCTACACTTATAAATACTTAATCAGATTTTAAATTACTTAACCGATTAAAAGTATAAGTTATGGATGTACAAAAGCAAACCGATCAAGAATTGATTAAAACTTATCTTAATGGCCACGACAAGGCTTTCGAAGTTCTTCTTAAGAGACACCAAGAAAAAATTTACACCTCTATTTATTTATTCGTAAAAGATTCGGAAAAAGCGAATGATATATTTCAGGACGTGTTTATCAAAATTGTAGATACGTTGAGAAGAGGAAAATACAATCATGAGGGTAAATTCCTGCAATGGGCAATGCGTATATCCTATAACATGTGCGTAGATAACTTTAGACGTAACAAAAGACGGACAAAAGTTTCCGCAACCGAGACATTTGATATTTTTGATGTGTTAGAGTCCAAAGATGACAACATGGAAGCGAAGATGATCAAGTCTCAAATGCACCAAAAAGTAAGAAAGTTAGTAGATCAGTTGCCACCAGAGCAGAAAGAGGTTGTAATTCTGAGACATTATGCTGACATGAGTTTTAAAGAAATTTCTCAGTTGACAAGAGTAAGTATCAATACAGCGTTGGGAAGAATGCGATATGCTTTGATCAATATGCGCAAAATGGCAAATGAGAGAGAATTGGTAACTGCTTAGTTTCTTAGGAGTTTTATAAGCAGTAGAAAAATAAATTAGCAAAAAGAAGAGCAAGTGAATTTTCGCTTGCTCTTCTTCTATTTTATATAGTCTGTTACATTTATTCTTTATCCCAGAACATCTGGCTGCAACTGTAAGTTATACTTAGTACAAGCAATCCATGAAATGTTGAATACGTCGACTCTACCCATTATAAAAGAACAATTGACTTTGGAATTACCAGGACCCCTGGCCCAGACTCGTATGTCCCCAATTGAGAATAGTATAAAATACAGACAGCCCTCAGAGAATCATAAAACTGCTTGTGTTATGGCGTTGTTACACCCTAAACAGGAAGAATTATTTGTCACCTTTATAAAAAGAGCCGCTAGCCATCCAGAAGACAAGCACGCGGGTCAGATCAGTTTTCCCGGAGGAAAATATGAAGAAGAAGATGGATCATTAATTCAATGCGCATTGCGAGAAACGGAAGAAGAGATCGGAATTGCAACTTCTGATATTGAAGTTATTGGTGAATTGACCTCATTGTATGTTTTTGCCAGTGATTTTATGGTCTATCCTTTTGTGGGTTATTTGGATTATTCTCCTCAGTACAAGCCTCAAATCGAGGAGGTGGCAGGGATCCATGAGGTTCCTCTTCGCACATTGATAGATCCCAAGTTTAAAGTTCAACGAAAAGTAAGATTGAGCGAAGGCTTTTTTTTGGAAGCTCCCGGATATGATATTAATGGTGACTTTTTATGGGGGGCTACAGCGATGATTAGTAGTGAATTGGAAGTATTGTTGAAGAATAGCATCGTTTAATATAAAGTCCAACCTCTAATTTTAAGTTGTGTCAAGAATTTAAATGAAGAACAATGAAAATTAGTTAAATCACGCTAAGTTTTCCTTACTGCTTGAGGGCATTGTGTTTTATAATTATTAGACTCTTT
>JBCCVV010000068.1:0-27945 GCA_039194925.1 Bacteroidota bacterium | reverse complement strand
CTTTTCCAGAATTTTTAAAAAAAGAATAGGCAAAAGCCCGGAAGACTTTAGATTGACCTTTGCAGAATAGTGCATCAAACTGACGCAATTGTGTATGCATCCCTTAAAACAGGTTCCTGAAATTTGCATTATTGTTAATTTCTTAATACTTATTTTATGCGATTTTTTGCGTTAATTCTACTTTCAATCTTTCTTTTTCACGATTATTCTTCTGCTCAAATTTCAACCGACAATGTCTTTGTTTTACCCATTAGAAAAGTAAAGGCAGGACAAGATATTGAAGATTTCATAACCAAGAGGGATGCGTATGTCGCCCTTTTGGAAGCAGAAACAGGCACACTGACGGATCGAGAGTTTCAACCTTTTTTTGAATTTACGAATTCAGGGTTGCCCGTCGATAGCGTTTTTGTCGGACTAACTTCCTTCACAGATTTTCAAACCTTTCAGGAAATAGGAGCCACAACAAATGGACAAGTTGCCAATGACTTTTTTGAAACATTTGACTTTATTACGTTTCAGGTATTACAACCTCTGGACACAACAGAAATAGTCGATTTATCCGATTTTGCCAACTTAGGTACGGGGCAAGTATGGGAAGTTGCCGTCCGGAATATTTCTCAATATAATGATTTTGATCAGGCGGATTATGAACAAAAGAGAGATGCCTATCTTGCTGTTTTAGCGGCACAAAACAATTTTGTTCGGGAGGTGCAATGGCAATCTATTTCTGATCCGGGTGTTGTCGTTGGGATGACCGTTTATAAAGATGCGCAAAGCTACGCTTCAGTCAATGCCGACACCTCTTTTATCAATGCATACTTAGACACCGGATTTTTGCAAGATTATCCTATCAATGTTTATGGTGCTATCCACAATCCACTGAAAGGCACATTAGATCCCGGTTGTCAGGATATCGGTACTGCTGCATTTCCTGAAGATGTAACCGAATACAATGGATATATATATACTTCCAACTATTTTAATGGATCTATTACACAAAAGAACTTAAATACTGGAGAGATAATACAATTTGCTCCACCCGCTACGGATGTCTACAATTCTGCATGGGGGCTGCGAGTCGATGCAGCCAATAATCGGCTATTATCCATTGCAAATCAATTCTATGACTTTAATCCAGCAAATGCTCAGGCAGGAAAGGTCAATGCATATGACATTGCCACTGGAGACATAGTCGGAAGTTGGGACCTACCAAGTACTTGTGTCGGCAACTCCATCGAAATTGACAATGATGGCAATTATTTTGTTGGTGATATTGGTCCAGATACTCGTATCATTAAAATAGATCCGATCACCGATGAAGTAACTATATGGGCTGATGATGGTCAATGGTCAGATGGTGGTTTTGGAACCGGAGGCATGGTCTGGAATAAAACGAATGGGTTTTACGTAGCTCATGCAGGTGTACTTTGGCATGTTCCACAAAATACCGATGGATCTGCTGGAGCTGCCGTAGCAGTAACTTTGGATGGAACAACAGCGATAGACGGTTCCAACCTTGTAAATGCAGATGGAATGACCTGGGCTGGTGACAATACGATCTTTTATGCCGAAAACGATGTATTTACACCGGGTTGGCATGGAATCGTTCATCGGGTGGAATTAAGTGATGCCACAAACGGAACCAACACGAACTATATCGAGGAAATCAATGACTGTTCTGGTGTTTATTTTTCAGGCACGACTTTGTATGTCAACGAGTCTCAGTTTGGAGTGGCCTTTGGTGTAAATTTCGTACCTACTTCAAATCCTTTTTGCGTAAAAACATTCGAAGTCGATGATATCATTTCATCTGTAAATCAAATTAAAACAAAACAAAATTTCTTCCAGATATCACCTAATCCCACCAACGGTATGGCAACCATAACTTCAAAAAATGGAGAGGAATTCCAACGTGTAGAGGTATATACTGTAGAAGGCCTATTCATCAAAAATCTTTCATTGGAGTCGGACACTGGCAATCTTTACTTAGGAAATTTAAATAATGGGGTATACATCATCAAAGTACTTATGAGTAACGGCCAGTCTAGTAGTACCAAATTAATTTTGAACAATCCGTAATTATGAAATTTAAAAAATCACTAGTTCTCATTTGCGCTATTTGTAGTTTGATTACCAACTGGAATTCAACCGCAAATGCTCAGAATGAAAAGTCAACTTCATCCATTAATCAATCAAAAGAAAAAATGAACAATACAACGGTTTATGAAATAGCCATCCGGCAAATAAAAAATAATCTTGAAGCCTTTGAAAAAGCAAGAACAGATTTTATCCATATTTGGTTGTCAAGTGAAGGAGTGAGCGGGGATCGAGAATTTAAAGCATTTTATAACATCCCTCAAAATAACCAGCCTGTTTTTGTTGGAATGACGGAATGGGACTCACAGGAGGCATTTTATGCAGCGAGCAACCAACATGGCAATTCTGAAAAAGCCAAAGCATTCTTTTCTCAATTTGATATGTTGGCCTTTGCAACATTGAAACCAACGGAAGGCGATTTTGAGTTGGCTACGTTAGGGAAAGACAATGGTACTATTGTGGAGATGGCAATTCGCAGGGTTTCTACTGAAAAGCGAACAGCATTTAATACATCTCGAAAAAGGTACATAGAAGCACTGAATGCTGTACCTGGAGTAAAGGGAAGTTTCGAATTTGAAGTCGTAATGAGCGGATCAGGCGACAATTTAACAGTAGGAATGACCGTATACGAGGATAAAGCCGCTTTTGACAATACAAATGAAACTGTAAATCAATCTCAAATAGCAAAAGATTATTTTTCAACTTTTGAAATCTCAACCATTCAATATGTGAACAGTGTGAAATAAAGAATTAGCCACAACCATTTTCTCTAAGCCCATTATCCTCATTTTATAATGGGCTTTTACTTTTATTACCCGCAATACCCAATCTCTCATTTCTATAAGTGGTAAGCCCCATAATAATCATAAAGGAACAAAGTAATTGGGATGATTTTAAAAGATTCATTTGGATTTTGAACTCTCAATTATTGAATTATCCAATATAACATAGCGAGTTTATAGTTTGAAGAAGGAAGCATAATTCGATATTAAAAAGCCAGAAAAAAGGTTCGAATCAAAAAGGTTCTCGAAAAAAATACATTATTAACGCGCTTTCCAATTGTACCCTATTAGAAAACCGATTTTTGAAGTTCCTCTATTTTATTTATGGGTAACATCAAATGAACCAAAGGATATATCGTTTCGTCCCCCATTTTGGAAATAACCAAAAGTTATTCCAGTGTTTTACCTGCTAAGTTTATTTGAGATCATTAACGTTTGTAAGATTATTGACAAACTCAAAATATACTCATGAAAAAATCTATCGCATTAAATTTACTGTTATTGATGCTTTTTTTAATGGCTACTCCTTTATCGTCTCAAGTACAAATAGGTCAAGATATATTAGGAGAAGAAGCAGGAGATCGTTCTGGTCTATCCAATTCATTATCATCCGATGGCAATCGTTTGGCAATTGGTGGTTATTTAAATGATGAAAATGGCACGGATGCAGGACACGTACGAGTATATGACTTGAATAATGGAACCTGGTCTCAAGTAGGTCAGGATATTGACGGTGAACAATTAGGGGATCATGCTGGTATAGCAATATCGTTGTCATCCGATGGGCATCACTTGGCAATTGGGGCAACTGGAAATTCAAACGGACATGTTCAAGTGTATGAATGGGATGAAGGAGCCTGGTCTCAAGTAGGTGCTAAAATAGACGGTGAAATAGAAGGTGACAATTCTGGAAGGTCTGTATCATTGTCATCCGATGGTAGCCGTTTGGCAATCGGGGCTGGAGGTCTAACTTCCAGAGGTCATGTTCAAGTACTGGAATGGAATGGTACCAATTGGATGCAGATGGGCACCAAAATACTGGCAGCCTGGCAAGATGCACAACTTGGAGCTTCTGTATCTTTATCATCAGACGGAAGCTTTTTAGCCCTTGGCGCACCTGGAAATGCCCCCGGATATGCACAAGTATATGAATGGAATGGAGAAGATTGGATTCAGAAGGGCAACAATATATCAAGCATAGAAGAAAATCAAGGTAAAGTCGGTTTTAACGTCACCATTTCTTCAGACGGTAAACGACTTGCTGTGGATGAACCTTTTTATAGAATTAATGAAACCAGTACAGGTGCCGTCCGGATATTTGAATGGGATGGAGAGAACTGGACTCAAATGGGTACGGATTTACAAGCTGAGGAAGGTGAAGGATTATTTGGTTCAGCATTGTCATTATCTTCAGATGGGAGCAGAGTTTCAATAGGAATACCTTCTAATACGGAAAAATCAACCAACTCCGGTCTTGTAAGAGTATTTGAGTGGAATGAACAAGAATGGATCCAAGTCGGAGAAGATATTTATGGAAAAGCGGATAAAGACCAAATGGGGGCAAGTGCATCATTATCCTCTGATGGTAAACGAGTCGCAATTGGAGCATGGTTAAATGATGACAATGGGATTGATGCCGGTCATGTAAGAGTATATAATCTTGAACTCACCTCAAGCATTACACCAAGTGCAATAAACCGTTTAGAAATTTACCCCAATCCGACGAATGGCACAATCAAGCTTCTTAATGCGAGCAGTGGAATCGTAAGAGTTACCGATCATCTTGGTCAACATATCCTACAAACCGAAATTTCTAATGACCAATTAGATTTATCCGAATTGCCTAATGGAGTTTACTTTATTCAACACAGTATCAATGATCAGAAAAAAGTAAACAAATTAATTAAGATCTAAAAGAAGGACATGCGATGATAGATTGTAATGAGATATAAAGAAAAGACGATTCTGTTCCTCCATATGGTAATGTTCCAGGAGGTAAGATTTCACTGGATGATCTACAATAAAAATACTAAACCCTAGCCAGTTGCGAGATCAGGTACATCAGCGATAATCATTCGAGCGTGTCTCTTTCACCGCTCAGTCTTTCTTTCCTCTGGAATTTCAGATTAAGAGCAACAATGAACACATCCAACGGATTATTCAATCAACCTCTATTCACGAAATAACCCCATGTCAGATAGCTTTACATTTTAAAAATATACCAGATAATGTACAGTTGACCACTTCTCTTTTTGTAAAGTTATTCATAGTGTCAAACGCACGTTTTCCGAGATAAAAACAGTGTAATTCTGCCGTATACCTTCATGTATTTTACTAGCTTGTGTCAAATAGAATGGGAGGATGCCGAAAATCCCTTAAAGAGTAGGCTCTATATTGCCTTTCCGATATTTTTTAGTACTAACTTGATTCACTCGTATAAAGATATATTTGAATCCCTCTAAACCTTAAGCTCAATCGGAGACGGCCTAAAAACTGTATCTTAAATGAATATTGGCGTACGAAATGAAGTAAAATCCCTCACGCATCGTGGTAAAAATCTTGTATTCTCTTTACTGGATCCTGGCAGCAAAGGATATGAAAAGTCAGCAATTTGGTATCGCGTAATGGATGTCGAAATAGAGAAAGAAAACACACAAGATCAACCGTTGTCTATCCCTACCGAACTAAGGCTGGCTCATGCACAATTAGTAACCGTTGCCAAAGACACCAATACGTTTGTGATTGGCAGCTGGACTGTTTTGTCTGATGGTGAATTCGTTTATTTACTTCGATTTTTGAAAGAAAAGGAGAGCAGCGCAAATTACACGCTCTACCTAAATAGATACCTGTTAGTCCCAGGAAAACGATTAACCGATAATGAGACATTGAGTTACGAGCTCAGTACAAAAAAAGAAAGCCGTTATCAGAAAAGTCAGCAAAAAGATACTCCACTTGATGGATTTGATACCTATGCTCCCAAAAATTTGAATGGTGAGTTTTTTGTAGAGCCCGTATTGTGCCTAAATACTGTTTATTCAAAAAACCACTGGTTCAATGCTTTATTGATTCCCTCAGCTTCAGAACGGTCCAACTGGTGTTTTATGCATCAAAATACGGACAATCCAAGTGACAAGCGCATAAGATTATACACGACCAAGTCTGAGGAAAATGGCTTTCCGACCTATGCTTCTACCAAATCGGATCAGTTTAGACTATATGTGCAGGACGAAAAAACTCCGTTGTTGATGAATACTGCGATTCAACCTGAGATGGTTTTGTTCAGAAGACAAGAGAGCATTGCTGGGACAGAAAAAAAGGGCGTTACCGGATTGAATTTAATGATTGCCGGAGTTGCAGCAAGCCAAAATATGGATAACTTCCCATACACGATCGACTTCAAAATTGACGGACAGGGGGATCTTATTGTACCCACTGATAATGAAATTATACTTCCTCGCATTAATAAGCCGGCCGGCAAGGCCCTCTCTTTAAACGGAGAAGGGGACTATTTAAAACTTACTCCAACAAAGCTTCCTGAAAAGGCAAAAGGATTTACTATTGAATCCTGGTTTATTTATACACCTATCTCAAAGAATGGAACGATTCCCAACGCAGGACTTTTTTCGGTGCCCGTTAAGATACAAGGTGGAATGTCTGCAAATATTGACTGCTATATAGATTCAACTGGCGAAAAAGAGAAACTCAAAGTTCAATTTGAGGACAAGATATGGACTTCTGAGGCATTACTTAGCAATAAATGGACCCTCATTAGCCTGGTATACAACTCGAATTCGAAAACCATTGAAGAGGAATTATCGATATACCTTAACGGGAGTATTCTGCAAACTACCATGGAAAACCGTACTAATGCAGATTCAACTACTTTTATTAGCGTAGGTCAAAGTCAGCGTTTCTACTTTAAAGGGGTCATGGATGAATTCAGAGTATGGGATATCATAAGAACTCGTGCTATGATAAGAAGTGATATGTTCTATACATTACAGAATGAAAGCAATCTGATTGAACACTTAAATTTCAGCGGCAATTTTGGGAAAAGAACGACTCTGGTGGGAGACCCGCGTCTTAGAAATGAATCCGCACCGGTTTATCCAAAAGATTCCTTTAATTCATTCTTTTCCTTTGGGATGGGATTTTTAAATTTTAACGACTACGCAAAAAATCCTGTTGACATCAAGTTGTTAAATGGAGGAGATGGTAGTATTCATTTGTATTTGGCAATGAAACCAAGTAATCCGGAAGCGGCACCAACCTGGGGCGTATTACAGTACGATACATCTACTTCCAGAACAAAATACGTTGACTCAAATGGAGTGCTACATTTCTCTCAAGGAAAAGCTGAAGGCATTAATCCGACATCAAAAATTGATGAAGTCATTGAAGTTAAAGATGGAGACGCAGAGGGTTATGTAACGATCGAATTCAACCTGGATGGCAATTCAGAAGAATACAAAAACGTACCAGATCATCCCATTGCAATTGCTCAGATTATTGATGGAGGAGCCTCCGTAGACCCACTTGGGGCCAATGTACTTAGTCGGAAAGTTCCGTATTACGACTATGATGGTGAGCGTGATTTGTTTCCGGTGAGTACAACCAGCAAGGAGAATATATTGAGTTTTGTATCTTCAAGAATGCTCATCTGGCCATTGGGTACTCCTTTTAGCTTGGAGCAGCTTACAATTGAAGAAGCTTCAACCGATTCTGAGCATTTGACATTAAGCTTTGATAAAATTAAAACACAAATTGCAGGTGAAGAGTTAAGATGTTCTGTACGCTATGAGAACCTACCTATCGATACGATTCCATTCTGTCAGGCATTAAAATATGGAAAGGCAGTTGGTCAATTATATGAAGGCAAACTATTCGAGTTAGCCACGGTTTCTGGTAAATTGTATTTGCTGACAAATAGCGGAAATCCAGGAGAAGAAACCTTAATAAACCTTAACTGTAGTCCGGAACGAAACGAATCGGGTGAAATTGATCGTGTCGAGATTAAATGGACGATAAGCAATAGTAACCCAATGCAGCAAATCATCCCTAATACTATTCCAGCTTTGATAGATACTATCCTAACTTCTTCCCTGAGCGAAGTCGTTACCGTTTTGACGAACCAGATAGGAATAGGTGCCATCTGCTTTGATAACCTGTCAACCGTTGACGTCTCTACCAAGGTGCCACTCAATTTGATGGGAACCCTTATTCCACCACAGGAAGATATTAGCTCTGATTCCAGGGTATCTCTTCCTCAGACAATTAATTCATTGATACAGCAAGCCTGGAAAATAAACCCGATAGACGAGTCCAAGAGTATGATCCGACAGTCAACACTGTTTAGAGTACTTCCGGCACAAAGATCTGGTAAATTGGGTAAGGAGATTTTATTAAAGAATGCAGGTAACTTTACGGGGTGGATAGGAGATTCACAAGAGATAACGGGACATTATTCAACCACGTCAACCAGCATCATTGATAACCTTTCTGCAGACAGTGATTTTATTCAGGAAGGAGACTTTACAATTGAATTTTTTGATAAGATAAATAAACAGGTAACTGATAATACCATAGTAATAAAAGGAGAGAAAAGCGTAACGAAAGGGGGCGTAAACGTATCCAATCCCAATAATTTTATATTGAGTAATGTCAACCTGGAGGGCAAACTATTAGAAACCATTTCCGGAATCCAATTCACGAATCTTCCTAATGAAGGAAGTTTTTCCTTTTTGACAGAATTATCAAATACCAACAGCCCCTTTACCTTGGCATACTATATTTACATTAGCCTGAGAGGTAGTAGCTCCAAGAAAAAATTAGAAAGAACTTTTGACTGGACATACAACTCACAAGGTTTAAGGTTAAATGCTGGGGGAGTATCAATAAACAATGTAATGCCTGGTATCACATTGGTCCAGATTAAGATCTCTGTTAGTAAAGGAATAATTAAAACGGAGGTTTTTCAGCCGCGCTCGAAAGACAATAAGTTTTCTATTGTTGGAACAGTTGAAGCACAAATTGGGATTGATGGATTAGAGTATTTATCTTTTCCAACCAGCCTTCCGATACGCCAATTCATTCAATCTGATAACGACCTTACCAATGACGACTTCGATCAATTGATCTATAAAGATCAAGTTATTCCAAAAGAATTGAAGGCGAAGATAAATACATTGCTTTTGTATGATGTGCCATTGAATTATACCAATTACTTCTCAGATAAACCGAATACAATTAACTGTCGCGTAACCAGAGCTCATATTGAAAAATTCATAAACATAAAGAAAGGACAGGATATCTATAGTCTGGGAATAGGCAATAAAGGGTTTGGAATCGATTTAATGTATTTGCCTGGTGGCATGTGGCACCACTACGCGCTGGCTGTAAGCCATAATAAGGCGGTTTCTTTCTCAAAAGGGTGTTACGCAGTGGCCAAAAATAGTGCAGATATAATTGACAATCAATCATTCAGCATTGATGGACGCATCAAAATCGAAAGTACGTTTGCAAGAGGGCAAAAGGTACTGTTTCTTCACAACCGAGACCAAAATGATGATGCAACCTTCGAAATTTATCTAACCAGAAAACCAATAGGTAATGAATGTGTGGTAGAAGCTTTCTTCTACATTGAGGGAGACGGTATCATTAATAATGAACTGATTGTAATTAGGGAAACCATTAAATGTGACGTAGAGCACTATTTTTTGTTGGGTGGATCAATAAAAAACAAGCAATCAAATGAATCAACCGGCGAGTTTTCGAAGCAAGAAGGCCCTAGCAGTACGACTAAAGATGAATCAGGAAGTTTTAAGTTCTCCGTAAATGATAAAACAGAATATGATTTGACCTATAGTTTCAACTGTATCCCTCTGGATTCAAGTCTTGATTTGAATGAAGTACATTTTCCGGAGGAACACTCAAAGAGTTTTTATGAAGAAATAAGATTTCTTGAATCCGATGGCGATCTCAGTATTTTTCAACCGGAAGGGAACGTAGACATTAAGGTTGAAATTGGAAACCTTCGCCTTTGGTCAACCAATGTCTTTTACAATATTACGCATCTATACAAGGTCGTGTTTCCTAAAAGTAATGAAGCCAAAGGGCTGGAAGCAAATTGGGATTTCGCTACGGAAAGTGGTAGTGTGGTATTGAATACTAAAGGAGAGATCAGGTTCAAATTATCAAGTCCCAATCTTTGGATAGACTCTCGTATTGCAACCCAGGTTGCGGCGTACATTGACGGTGAAGAAGTACCAACTATTCCTTTTATCAAGCAAACGGTGGTTGGAGAAGGACAAAACTACTTTAAAATTTCCAGGAGTAAAGATGAACCCAATGCCGGGACCCGGGAACTTCGTTATTGGTCTGTTGCACGTACATCTGAAGAGATTCAAACGGATATGTATCAGGAATTATCAGGAAGAGAAGATCACCTCATAGGGTACTGGCCCATGAATGAAGGAGGGAATGCGGAGTATCTAGGCGATCTAAGCTCTAATAACAACCGAATGAAACTGTCTGATCCAAAGCAGTTTTGGGAGAATGCTACTGACCTCGCTCCTTTATCCAATGAAACATTGGCAATCAAACAAATATTACCATCTAATGGTGGAAGTTCTGATTTTCATCTAAAAACTGGAATACGGAGCATTGCAATTTCAGAGTTTCCCCAATATAAAAGAGGACCAGGAGGCCAACTAAATGCAGCCATGTATCGCGGGTATGTCTGTATTCTGAATTCAGGGGCTATAAAGTACTTAGAGGATTTTAAAGTCGGAGACTTAAAGCTGGATTTCATTGGGCAAATGCAAACCCGGCCCACAATTATAGGCTATATTGAAGGAGCTCCTCCTGTACCCAAAGAAAACCTTACCAGACCCTATTTCAATTCACCCTATGCATATAGTAGTTATAATGGTATTTCATCGGTCACACTGCAAGAGAGCGAAGGTGAGTCTTACACTTTTGCCAAAGGAGAGGGTCAGGAGAGCAATTTTGGCCTAAATGTAAAATATTCAAAAGGAATTGATGCCGCTCTTTCCAAACTACTCGCTCCACTTGGACTAGGAATCGAAATTGACGAAGCATTGGAGGTAAATTTATCTCTTGAAAGAGGGATAGGTTTACAACTAGCATCTGCCACCTCTAAAGACACTGCTGCTTCAACATCCACTAAAAAATCCAGAGATAGTTATCAAGAATTGGTTGGTGATTGGGAAAGAACTGAACTTTTGGATGATGAGGAGCGGTATTATCAACCCGCAAATTTAGGAACAGCTATTGTTAAATCTGGTGTGGCAGACATCTATGCTTTCAGAATAGAAAAAACCAATACGTATATCGGAACCTTCATCATTCCTAACGATGAAATCCGTGTAGATTATAATATCATTCACTTTCCAATAAACCCCACCTATACAAAACAAGGTACATTAGATGGGATGTTCAAGTTTCAACCAGACGAGGATTTTCAGAAAGCAGCAGTAAAAAAAGGAAGTTACTTCAAACCACAGGAAGTATATGATATTGAGGCCGACTTGGATCAAAAAAGATCAGACTTGCAATCCAATTACCAAAGCTTTGTCTCCAATCTAAATTTTGGAGAAAACCTTTTAAGTCTCGTTACCGGAATTCCTTCCTTATTCGAGGATGTAGATGATGTTAAAAATCAGGTCGAACCTGTTTATTCATTTAATGAAGCGAAGCAGGAAGAAAAAAAATCGGAACAAAATGATCCAGACGAAAAGGGTACATTTCAGAGAGATCTTATAAATACATATGTATGGACCGCCAATAGTGGCTTGTTTTCAGAACAGGAAAGCATCAGTGTGCAAAGAGAAGAATCCATTAGTAATCAGTTTCAGTTGGGGATTCCTCTATCCTTAGGGTTAAAAGGTGGGTTTCAATTTGCTATCCTGGAGGTTAGCTTAGACCTTAATGCTAATTTGGGTCACTCCTTGAAATCTACAAAACGAAAAACAAAATCGGATGATCGAGGACTAGAAATCGCAGTAAAAAATAATACAGAAGGAGTATTAAATAAATGGAACCCTAATAAGGATTTTGGAGAATATCCTTGCTCTGCTGACTCCGAACCCGGAAAAGTGGATGCTTACCGATTTAAGACGATTTATCAAGCCCCAACCAGCAAAAATTTTAATACCTTTTTTGATAAAGTTATCGATCCAAACTGGCTCAATTCCAGTAATTCTAATGATGCCATCGCTTTGAGAGAAGCGCGGGGCATTCCGAATGAAGCATGGCGTGTTTTTCATCGCGTGACCTACGTGAGCAGAGTCCCTCCGGTATTTAACCAAAACCCTGAACTATCCGTAGGAAAGGCAGCCATTCCCATCACAAATATTCCTTTAAATAAGGCACTGATTGACTCGATACTCCCTTTAAAACCCGGTGAGCTCCTGGAAAATAAAGTCAACACGTATGTAGATGAGACGCTAAAAGAGATTCTCCAGTGGTGGGAGGACTTCAAAAAAGAGGCATCCGAGCGAAAATTTGAGTCTGGAGTGGACGAACTAAAAATATTGAAGAGTAATATTATCTCTTATCTGCAAGCTTACTTGGAGGCTGAGAAAGAAGAGGTTAATTAACAAAACAAGGGCCATGGATAGTTTAGCGAGATGTTGAAAGAAGACAAGGTTCGACATCTAAAAACCGCATTCATGGCTCTTGTCGTGGAATCGTTGTAAATAACAATTTAGAAACATTTAATTCAGTAGCAATTAATTCCCATAGTGTAAGGGTTAGTTATGAAAATATGATGGTCATTTTGCTGAAAAAAGACTTTATCTTATTCGGCGAACATCAGGACAATCCCATTTCTCATTGGCTACAATATGAAGTTACCGCAGATTTGCATAATACCCGTGAGCTCATTTTAGGTGCCGAAATGTTTGAAGCAGACAACCAAATACCTTTGACGGATTATCTGGAAGAGAAAATCACCTACGATGGATTGGATTCACTGGCAAGATTATGGCCAAATTATAAAACGGATTATGCTCCTCTGGTTGATTTTGCCAAGGAAGAAAAACTGCAATTTATAGTCACTAATATCCCGAGAAATGCAGTTCAATAGTACTTTATAAGGTATAGATTCAAAATAAAGTTAATGCCTCACAGGTATTAACTTTAACCAATTCAGGTGTATGCTAAAAGTAAAAAGCAACATACCATCTGACAGTAATCCAAGAAAATATTGAATATTTAGCTTTTTGAAAAGCAAGAACCACCCCCCTGCACTTTTAAGCTGAATTTCTGCATTTTGGATACATGGGAATCATTGATAGCAATGACCTTTACGCAGAGAAACAGATTCTATGCAAAATGAACAAGAAAATCAACCCTGAAAATGACAGCTATGTCGTTAAAACGGAGAATAGAGCCAAAGTAGTGGCTACCTTTTTTGCTTGGTGGAAGAAAAGCCTTGAAAAAGAATTTGCATATCAGTATTGGAGGGATATTCACGGTCCCTGGGCTGCCAGAACGCCAGGATTTTATCAATACCGCCAATTGCATTTAGAGCATGTTGATGCATCGCTATTATCCAATCTTAAAGACATTGAGTTGGACGTGCCTAAAGTGGATCAACCGAATGGAATTGCTAATATTTTCTATTCCAGCAGGATAATGGCAAATCTTCTACGAATGCCCTTTGCTAAAAAAATCGCAGATAAAGATAATACGTATTATGTTGGCCGCAATACGTATCAAAGAGCACAATTGCCAATAAGCAGAACGTATATTGATAAAATCGATAGACCAGAATACAACGGAAAACCTGACAACCCCAGATATATCCTCGCGTTTAAAAAGAATAAGGACATAGAAGTTGATGATTTTGGAAACTATCTGGTGAATGAGTTTTGTACAATCTGGAGCCAAAACCAACAAATTCAAAGGTTGCGCTTAGAAGTTCTGAATCGCCATACCGATGAGCCTACCTCGCCTAATGGAGTACGTCATAATTGGAAAGAAGACAAACAATACAACGCCTGGATAGAAGTAGAACTTTCCAATGAAGTACCAGTTTCAAGCCTTTTTGATTCAGACAAATCCTACAAAAACAAAATAACTGGCCTTCATGTATATCCCATCAAAGAAATTTACACCTTTGTTTTCAAAGGAAAACCTACCTTGGTCGGGCTTCGTGGATACCAGGCCGCTACATTAATTGATACGATGAATTCCGATTTTCAAAAAAGCAGAAAAATTTTGAAATCGCTTTATAAAAAAGATATTTACAGACGATAACGTCATAATTTTCAAATACTTATGAATACCATCTCCATAAATAGTATTGCAGAAGCGCATCAATTGCTGGGATTAGGCAAACCGCAACATCCACTAATTACTATTTATTATCATACTCCTGATGTGATATCCAGGACAAGCAACGCCAGTTTTACAGGAAATCTGTATTACATTGCCATGAAGGAGAATAGCAAAGGAGCTTTTGAATATGGAAGAAACACTTATGATTTTGAAGAAGGTTCACTGATGTTTTTGGCTCCGAACCAAGTGTACACAACACCGGAAAAAATTGAAACGGAGATGGATGGTAAGGGTTGGTCATTGCTATTTCATCCCGACTTAATCAGAAAATTTTCACTTGGTGCAACCATTAACACCTATACTTTTTTCAATTATGAGGTAAATGAAGCACTGCATTTATCAGATAAAGAATTAAGATCTATTAATGAATTGATCTATAAAATTGAGGAAGAGATTAATCAAAATATAGACAAACATTCTCAGGAGCTGATTAACATCAATTTGGAGTCGTTGTTGAAATATTCCAAGCGATATTACGAGCGCCAGTTTTATACCCGGACCAGCTGGAATAAGGATTACATCGTTAGATTCGAGAATTACCTTCAAGGGTATTTTTCTTCCAATCAGTTAATTGACAAAGGTATCCCAAGTGTAAAACAATGCGGTGAAGCATTGAATATGTCGGGTCATTATCTAAGCGATCTTCTCAAGGCCGAGACAGGAAAAAGCGCAAAAGAGCATCTTAATCTTCACTTAATAGAAAAAGCTAAATTATTATTATCCACTTCCTCAAACTCCATAAGTGAGGTTGCCTATGCACTAGGATTTAGCTACCCGCAGAATTTCAGTAAACTATTTAAATCTAAAACTGGAGTTAGTCCTAGCGAATATCGTAACTTGAATTGATAATTGATTTGCGTACAGCGTTTTCGTATTTAATCCTTCTTGCACGCTGAATTTAAAAGAGAAGTTGCATTTTACCTTTTCAATTTACGTATAATCAACGATATCTTCATTGGGAATTGACCTTCCGAGTACAGCCGGGACATTACCCTTACGGATGATTACCCAATTTCCAAAGCAAAATAATCCAGCACTGTCCGGTTGCGTAATAATTTCTCAAAACGAAATTTTGAAATGCCTCTAAAAGAGGTGAGAATAACCTTTGGCATTGTAGATAGTTTGGAATTTAAAAAAATCTAGAAGTAAAATTATCACCAAGCCGTAATTACGCCCTACTTTACCGTGCGATAATGGATACGGCCCTATCCAAAAAAAGGAATCCATAAGTCAGAATGTATCACAAGAAATGAATTCTTACCTAAAACATATTCTTATTCAAGCGTTGGTATGGACCTTTTCTCTTGCGTATTTCACACTGTTAAGACAATATGGACAAGAATTGGTGGATGTACCTGAATCAAGAAGTTTTTTGGAATATTCGTTGATATACGTATCCATAGGACTATTATGCAGTATTGTACTTGTATCTTTTGATAAATGGATATCAAAAAAACTCAATACTGTAAATTCATTTGGAATCTCCATTTTAATTAAATCTATTGTTTATCTGATCGTTTCTGTTTTACTTTTAATTGCTGCCATTGCCTTCTATACGATTACCAGTGAAGAAATAACGATTTTAGCTGCGATACAAAACTATCTGATCTCAAAGGAGGGTCTTCTTACACTTTCCTATTTTTTCCTGATTTCATTGCTGATTCATTTTGTTGAGCATGTAAATAAGAAATTTGGCCCTGGTAATTTGGTCCGAATGCTGAAAGGAGAATTTTACAGGCCCAAGGAAGTTAATAGAATTGTGATGTTTCTCGACCTTAAATCCTCTACTGCGATAGCCGAAAAAATTGGACACATCAAATATAGCCGGTTAATTCAGGATTGCTTTAATCAATTGGGCATGGTAGCGAATTTTGGTGCGGAGATCTATCAATATGTTGGCGATGAAGTAGTATTAATCTGGGAGCCAGAAAAAGGACTGAACAGTTCCAACATTCTCAAATTCTTCTATGCCTATACCGAAACATTGACGCAAAAGACTCTTCATTATATTTCGGAATACGGTGTTGTTCCAAAATTTAAATGCGGCTGCCATATTGGAAACGTAGTCATGACCGAAATTGGGCAAATAAAACGTGAAATTGCATTTCATGGGGATGTCATGAATACAGCCGCAAGAATACAAAGTCAATGCAACGCTTTCAATAAGGAATTCTTAGTGTCCGAAGCCTTGTTTAACTTATTATCTCATGACCCCGCGTTTGAGTTCGAACTGATTGAAGATGTAGTATTAAAAGGAAAGAGCAGTACGATTAAAATATATTGCGTTGGTAAAAACGATATGAATTGAGTCTCACCCTGTATCATTGCGTATGAAATTATAACTATACTACTGCAAATTTATATTCTACTCCATCGTAACTTTTAAGCGCCATTTTGGGCAATTAAAATTCCATTACACATTAAAAAAATGATATATATCCAGGTTCTGCAAAATGAGATTTGGGGAGAATATTGAAAAAAGAAAGCGAAAGTCCAACAGGAAAATTTAGATCTTGTTTGGTCAGATCTTACTTAGACCGATTTATACTACCCCAGAATGTAAAAAATTCTAAAATCGCAGTAACATGCCTTTATGGATCCAGAATTCAACTTATCCATTAAAAATTATTTAACGGATCCCCTTCCAATGTTACCTCATCATCCAAATCACGATCAATCAGCCAAACCGTCAAGGTTACGTCACCTGAAACGTTACCATCTTCATCAATGTCCACACCTAAGAGGTCTTCGCTTATGGTTGCCGACGTTTGATAGATATATCCAAACATATTCGCTTTCAATTCACTAATGGAACCGTACGTGTTGCCATACGGTACATCATAATGATTAGAACCTATAACCACAATCTGATGGTTGTAAAAGTATGCTTTGGGATCTCCTTGATTCTGACCTCCTAATCCAGCCAGGTCTTCAATCTCTGAATAGATCATATCGTCATCAAAACTACTTGTTGATCCGGCATTATAGCCATCCCTCGGGATAACCACATATTCGATATCAAAACCAGCAGGCAAACCCGTAGGAGCCCCACCAACCGCCCAGGAATCGACCGCCCAATTCGTACCCGGAGGAGACGACAGACCATTGAAATTTTGGACCAGCAATCCTACATGGCTTCCATCCTGATCAGCTGTCACTACGACATAATCGTTGGCATAATTAATACCCTGTGCCTTCAGGCAATTTAGAAATGCCTGCG
The DNA here is from genome assembly GCA_039194925.1 of Bacteroidota bacterium. Taxonomy (GTDB): domain Bacteria; phylum Bacteroidota; class Bacteroidia; order Chitinophagales; family Saprospiraceae; genus CAJXUU01. Next base: position 10,482 of record JBCCVV010000068.1, on the reverse strand, counting down.
AATGTGCCGAACATTGACCGTCACCTTCAAGAATCAAATCATCTGCAAAAAAATTATCTGTATCCCAGTTTCCATAATAGGTAAGTGCTTGACCATCCGCTCGTTCAAAGCTCTTATTTTCAAATATTTCCCAAACCTTATCAATGATGTCATTTTCTGAAGAATAGGTTTGTGCTTGCTGACAACTGATTCTAAAATACGTATGAAAACGTACCGATTGATACGAACTTGGAATCCATGCATTTCTTGCCACATATAAAGGATTGGCAGAAGTGTGAATAGGTGTCCAATCCATCTGATCATGACTAAACTCCCATACAATCTCAAAAGGGTCGTGAAATTCAACATTTTGCGGGAAGCTAAAGGCAGACCCATTCATCATGGCATTCTCCCAGGTGTAATGAATTTCTCCATTTGGGCTAACAGCTATTTCTTTTTCAGGAAAATCAACGACTCCATCAGGCCGGACATGTGTGCCTCTTATAAAAACCGTTTCCACATCGGTACATTCTGTTTGGAATTGAGCTTCTACACTGAATCCCTGACCTGAAATGTAAGCTACTGGATTAGTCGCATAATCGTTGGGGCCCACTTTGGCATATTCATAAACTCCATCGTAATCCTGACCACCCGCTTCATCCCGATACATCGTCTCACCATCCTCAAAATTCACCCATTCCAACTCAAAATCGATGCAATTACTTCCTCCCCCACAATTCTCAATCTCAATACAATCGCTTAGTTCACATCCATTGGGTTGAGTCACCGTTACGCAATACGTACCATCTTCCTCAACCGTAATTGGTGAATTGTTCGTAGTTGTCCCATCCGGATATTCCCATTCTATCTCCAAAAGGATAGGACAACTTGTAGGAATAACATCCAGAGTACAGTTGGCCCCTGTGTCATCGACCTCAATCTCTATCGAACAATTATCCACACAGTATTCTTCACAATCCTTTACATTGATGCACTCCGTATACATACACCCATCAGCCAATAGTACATGAGCGCAGTAAACTCCATCGACATTCGCTTTTACGGTTTTTCCAATTGGGATATAATTCAATGGAGTTGTCCAGATTATTTTTTTAGGCTTAGCGTCACATTCATTTAATTTTACCTCCAGCTGGCATTTGACCGTACTTGAAAAACCAACTTCCACACAATCATTGTCACAAACATCCTCACAGCCCTCTACATTGGTACAGGCAGTAGCCCAGCACCCTTTATCTGTAAATATATTGACACAATAATTACCATCTATGGATGCATCCGGATTTGGAGAAGTGCTCGTACCAGAAGGTGTAGTCCATTGATACGTGACGTTACCAGCACACCCTTTGGTCAAGGAGGCTTTCATCTTGCAATTCTCATCAATGCTCAGAAACACCCTGCAATTTTTACATCCTACCGGAGGTATGTCATCCGTATTTCGGATTGCAATCTCTTCGTCAGACATCAGGTAATCATCATCTTTACTGCAACTGGATAGTAGGAATGATAGTACAAGGACCAAAATCAGATAGGTATGGTTAGATTTCATGAGTATAGTTTATGGAGTAATTGAATGCATTGGAATTGGGGTACAATTTAGAAAACTATTTATGAATTGTCAAGACTCCTTTATCAATCCTTTTGCATTCCATGCCATCCATAAGGTTAAAAACAAAGCGCTCCCCTACTTCAATTACTATGGTCAATGTGTACAACAAAATGCACAAATTCAAAAATCAAGAAGAGGTCGGAGACACTTTCTTTTGCTTCCGGCGCAAACGATGCAAAGGTCTCGGACCACTTGCTTTTCTGCGGCTAAATGCATTTTCCGTACACCCCTGTGGAAATATTTCATACCAATTCTCGGAAATTCTAGTATTTTTAAGATGTAGCCTAAAAGCCGATTGCTCTGAACGTAATCCATAATTACACTTGATGTAGGACCACGTTGCGGCTTTGAAGCATATGAGGAGAGATATACATCGCTTAAGATCATTAAACAAAACAGAATGAAAGAACTTTTAGGAAAACTATCATCGTACAACTTATTCAACTACTTATTACCTGGAACTGTATTTGTTGTGCTGTTAAGAGAAATTACAAGCTACGATTTAGTGCAGGAAAGTGTATTTTTAGGTGCATTCCTCTACTATTTTATCGGCTTATGCATTAGCCGATTTGGATCGTTAATCGTGGGATTTATCCTAAAGAAAATCACGTTTATTAAATTTACCGACTACTCCGATTATATACATGCCTCCGATTCTGATGAGAAAATCCAACTATTCTCCGAAGTCAACAATGTGTACAGAACTCTAATTGCAATGTTTTCTCTTCTACTTTTGACCAAGGCATTTGAATCCATCTGTGCAAATTGGAATTGTGATAAACAGACAACAATAACGCTATTAATTATTGTCCTGCTAATCCTCTTCATTTTCTCCTATAAGAAGCAAACTGGCTTTATTGTTTCAAGAGTGAATGTTAGAAATAAAAAAAGCGCATGAGTAAATGCGGCCGTACCTAATAGAAATGAGATATTAAACCGTGGTAGTGGAAACGGTCAGTTAAAATCCATGAACAGATGGGAGTAATAGATGCAAGATTTTCTTTTTACAAGGCCGGACAAGGTTCGTTTTATGGCGGCAGAATTTGGTCACATGATAACGACAAAGTATACACAATTGTTTATGATTGTGGAACAAGTCCATTTATTGCAGGAAACAGTCAATCCTTAAAAAAGGAAATAGATTTATTTAAAACCGATTCAATTTTCCCACAACACAATAATGTAATTGACCTGTTACTTCTTTCACATTTGGACTACGATCATGTATCTGGTTTGAAACGTCTTTTGGTAGATTTTACGGTTAAAAAAATCGTCTTACCATACATAGAAAAAGAACACAGAAAATTCTTTTTGCTATCTCTTGGTGAAGGCGTGACGGAAGATGACCTATCGCCGGAAGACTATACTAAATTTGTAGAGACACCACATACATTTATTACAGAGAATAGTTCAAACAAAGAAATTCAATTGTTTTTTATTGGTTCCGATGATGAATCAGAGATAGAATATCGAACTGATGGTTTTAACAATGACATAATTGATATTTATCCAGTAGGTACACCCATTACAAAACCAGAAGAACTAGAACAGCTGAAAAATAACTTGGTTAATGTGTATAAAAATGACCTGCAATTTTTCATTCGGCAAAAATGGGAGTTTACCACCTACGTTAAAGGTGTTGATCCGGGGGCAATTGAAGCATTAGAGAGATGCTTGAAGCATAAGTTCCAAAAAAATTCTAATGAAACGTTAACCTTTGAAGATTTAAAAAACATTGTTACCACAGATAGAAAAGAAGCACATCGGTGTTATACACAGTGTATAGATGAAATAAATTCGCATGGCCTTATTTTGCTTCACGGCCCAATAAATTTTTATTATTCATCCTGTGATTTTTTTTCTGATCACGAGTTAAATCGTTTTTATAAAAATAATTTTTATTACGATCAAAGCGATGAAATTATTTATAGTCAAATACCTTTTTTGGGAACATTGCTACTTGGAGATACTTCTCTCAACCCAAAAAACAACGCTGTCAATTTTCAAAAAGCATTCAAGGATAAATTACGTTACGTTCATATTGTACAAGTACCACACCATGGTTCGGAGAAGAACTGGGATTATGATGAATTTAAAGAATTACAAATAGGGGATGATCTAGACCACCTCCACCAAGTTTTATCCGTTTGTAATTTTGGATATGGCAACAGATACGGACACCCTTCCCATGCAGTGCTAAAGGATCTTAAATACACAATATTTCTAAACTCACAGTTTTCGAGGCTTTATACAACATATTATATAGGTTTTTGATAGTAACTATAAAAGAAAAATGCTTTACACAAAATTGAACAGGTCCCCTAAAATATGGGACGTAACAACTCCAGGTGAAATACTCAACTAATTTTATCTTTGATGCAATTCTTTGAGCAAATCTTCACTACATGAAAAAACTGACACTTCTACTTTCTTTCTTGCTTTCACTGTCCTTTTGCACTCATGCACAGAAAAATAAGAAGAATACTAAACAACCTGCCCTGCCATTAGTCGATTCTTTGTTCCACGGTATGAAATGGAGAAATATTGGGCCATTTCGCGGCGGGAGAAGTGTGGCTTGTACCGGAGTGGTGGGCCAACCGCATACCTACTACATGGGTTCTACCGGGGGAGGTGTCTATAAAACTACGGATGATGGGATTACCTGGAAAAACATATCAGACGGATCTTTTAATACCGGATCTGTAGGAGCCATTGCCGTATCTGAAAGTGATCACAATGTGGTAGTCGTTGGAATGGGCGAACATGCTGCTCGTGGGGTGATGACCTCTATGGGAGATGGTGTGTATAAATCTACAGATGCGGGAAAGACATGGACACATCTCGGCCTTGAGAAAACCCGACATATATCGGATGTGATAATTCACCCATCTAATCCGAATATTATTTATATCGCCGCTCAAGGTGCACAATATGCTCCAACGAATGAACGGGGAATTTATCGCAGCAAAGATGGAGGCAGTAGCTGGGAGCAGGTGCTCTTTGTAAACACAACTACCGGTGCTTCATCCTTATCCATGGATATGACAAATCCGCGAATCCTCTATGCTTCCATGTGGCAGCATCGTCGTTACCCATGGATCATCGAATCCGGTGGAGAACATTCGGGATTGTACAAATCAACAGATGGTGGTGATACCTGGATTAAAATGGAAGAAGGTTTGCCCGAAGAATTTGGTAAATCGGGGATTTCCGTTTCCAGGGCTAATCCAGAACGTGTTTTTGCAGTCATCGAAGCAGAAGGAAAAAAAGGAGGCGTGTATCGCTCGGACGACGCCGGAAAAAAATGGAAACAAATAAATAGCAATCGAGTGAATATAGCTCGCTCCTGGTATTACATGGAGATTTTTGCAGATCCGCAAAATGAGAATGTTGTCTATGTTTTAAATGCTCCTGTAATGAAATCAATCGATGGAGGAAAGAGCTTTTTTAATATCCCTGTCCCGCACGGGGATAATCACCACCTTTGGATCAATCCTCACGACAACACCAATCTCATCAACTCGAATGATGGTGGCGCCAATATTTCTTTTAATGGTGGAAAAAGCTGGAGTACACAACAAAATCAGGCGACTGCTCAATTTTATCGTGTAATTACCGACAATCTGGTGCCTTATAACGTATATGGAGGCCAACAAGACAATTCGGCAATCGCGATTGCCAGCCGTACCAATGACGGGGGAATCGATTGGAAAGATTGGTATTCTGTTGCTGGAGGTGAGAGTGCCTTTATCGCCTTTGATCCCGATAATCCGGAAACGGTTTTTGGCGGTACTTACCAAGGAAACATCAGCAAATGGACCAAATCGTCCAGAACGCAGAAATCCATTAAAGAGTATCCGGAATTAGGATTGAGTATTGCACCAAAAGATGCAAAATATCGATACAATTGGAATGCACCGATTATTTCTTCTCCTCATGACCGGAATACCATTTACCACGCTGGGAATGTGGTATTTAAAACTACCGACGAAGGAATGAACTGGACTATTGTAAGTCCCGATTTGACAAAAAACGAAACAGAAAAACATGGACCCGGTGGAGGTCCCTATACCAACGAAGCTGCTGGAGGTGAAAACTATAATACAATTACTACCCTCGTAGAATCTCAACACGAGGAAGGCGTATTGTATGCAGGTACAGACGATGGTCTATTGCACATCACCAAGGATGGGGGAGCTGCCTGGGAGGACATTACTCCCAAAGACATTCCGGACGGCATCATAAATAGCATTGACATCTCGGAACAAGACCCGGCAGTTGCCTATGTAGTGGTGATGCGATACAAATCTTTGGATCTCACTTCACATGTTTTTAAAACGGACAATTATGGGCAATCCTGGACAAAAATCGTCAATGGCCTGGATGATCCCAATGGATTTGTTCGAGTAGTCCGGGCGGATAAAAAAAGAAAAGGCTTGCTATATGCCGGAACCGAAACGGGTCTCTATATTTCCAATGACGATGGTGCTTTTTGGCAGCGTCTCAACTTAAACCTGCCTGTCGTCGCCATCAATGATCTGATTATTCAAGACAATGATTTGGTAGCGGCTACTTCAGGCCGTGGATTTTGGATTCTGGATGACTTGGGTGTTCTCCAAAATATGACTGGCGAAGAAAAATCAGTGGCACTGTTTCCACCCAAAGCGTGGTATCGAATTTTTGGAGGTACTTCCGAAGCCGTTGGTCAGGGTAGAAACCCTAAAAGTGGTGTCACCTTCGATTATTATTTACACAACGATGCAGACTCGATGCATCTCAAGTTGGACGTTTTGGAAGGGACAAAAGTGATACGATCCTATACCAATAAAAAGCCCGAAAAGTTTAAATCCTGGCCAGGCGGGCCCGTTAAACCAGAAGTGCTCCCATCAAAAAAAGGATACCATAGATTTACCTGGGATTTTGATCGGGAAGCTATTCCATCCATAGACAAAGTCTTTGTTTTTGGAGGTCATGCCGGATCCAGTGTTGCTCCGGGTACTTATACATTAAGACTATCGCTTGAGGGTGACACCGTAGAAACAGAAACCGTTATTCTACCCAACCCGGCTATTCAAGCCACTCCTCAGGACTTTGCAGCACAACAAAACCTTCTTGTCCAAATAGAAAAAACGTTGAAAGACATGCATCAATCTGTCAATCAATTGCGCTCGGCAAAAACACAGTTGACAAAATATGCCGGGCTTTTGAGAGGCAACGAAAGCGCAGACACCTTAATTTCCAAAGGAGAAGAACTGCAAAAGCGAATCAACAATTGGGAAGAAAACCTCATTCAGGAAAAGCAGAAAACTTTTCAGGATGTTATCAATTTCAACAATCAACTCAATGCACAACTCATCCAACTCAAAGGCTATATTGACCAAGCTGATCCAAAAGTGACTCAAGGTGCCAAAGAACGCTTTAATGACCTTATGAACGATTGGCAAGTGTATAAAGATGAGCGCGATGCCATTATGAATACCGAGATGAAGGCTTATAATGACTTGTATAAATCGTTGGATATCCCTGCACTGATCATTGATTCGAATTAGCATATGTTAGTTCTAAAAAACAGCAGTGGTATAAGTGTAGATGGAGTGCAAATTAGTAAAGTATTGACAAACTTGTAAGATCGAAACGGATCATTATAATTTCGGAGCTATCCAAACATTATTTGATTATATTCCTATAAGTCTGTAAGACTTAAATATTCCTAGCCCTGAATTGTTATCCGGGGCTAGGAGGTGATAACGAAACTAATTTTGGCGGCATTTTTGACAAAAATGATGACAAAATACATCACGACGATAGGATTAAACATATGGCTGTGTAGTTACCATCTTTATTCCACGAAACCCTACACACCTTATTATTAACCAATTATAAAGTTTGCCATAAATAACTAAGTCGAGGAATTGACATTATAAAAAGGATTATTTTTTAACTATGGTGAAGAATTCTTACTCAGTCCCACTGCACTATTCTTCACTTTTGACCAATACTTGAAACGACCCGCTTTAGATAAAAATAAAAACAGTATCAACGTTGAAATCTAATCCTTAACTTCACCGTCCAAACCTTAACAATTTTTACAATGAAAAATATATTTCTAATAACATTTTGTGTCACCTATATATTAAGTGCTGGAATCAGCCAATCCCAGGTAATGACACCGGAGCAACTCATCGAATTAAATAGAGTATCGTCGGTTGGCCTCAGTACAGATGGAAAACAAGTAATTTATAAAACTTCAACGTTTGATTTAGCCACCAATGAACGCACGCGTAAAACATTTTCTGTGTCAGTAGATGGTGGAGAAGTAACATCATTGGATGAAGCCGGCAATCTCGTAAAAGATAAAAATGTATCTCCAGACGGCAAATGGAAATTAGTCACCAAGGATGTAAAAATCCAAAATGTAAGCGGAACCGATCACTATGATGATGTGCCGAAATCTAATGTGTACATCTATAATGAACTCAACTATCGACACTGGGATACCTGGGAAGATGGCGCTTACAGCCATCTCTTCATACAATCGGCAACCGACAACTCGGACGACGGAATTGATCTTATGCAAGGGAAGCCATACGATTGCCCACAGAAGCCATTTGGTGGTGACGAAGATTATATCTGGAGCCCGGATTCTAAAAAAGTAGTGTATGTAACCAAAAAATTGGCGGGCACCGAATATGCTGTCAGTACCAACACAGACATTTACGAGTACAATTTGGAAACCAAGCAAACCACAAACCTTACTGATAATAATGAAGGGTACGACACCCATCCGTTGTTTTCCTCCAATGGCACCCTTGCCTGGTTGCAAATGAAAAGAGATGGATACGAGTCGGATAAGAATGATATCATCGTCCGACTTCCTGGAGGAGACATAAACCTCACCAAAGGTTGGGATGGAACCGTAAATGGATTTATTTGGAGTGAAGACGGATCAACTATTTATTTTAATGCTCCCGTTGGCGGAACTGTACATGCTTTTGAAATCGATATTCCATCGGATGCTCAATCCAAATCAATGCCCAAACAAATATCTTCTGGTCAATTTGATGTAAATGGTATTATTGGTCAAAGCGGGAATCATTTAGTCGTTTACAGGAGAGATATGAATCATGCATCTGAGATTTATAATCTGAATCTCGAATCGGGTACAATGAAGCAATTGTCCAACGCCAATGATGCTATCTATAGTGACATCAAAATGTCTAAGATTGAAAAAAGAATGGTCAAAACGACCGATGGAAAAGATATGGTGACATGGGTAATCTATCCTCCGGATTTTGATCCTACAATAAAGTACCCTACTCTTCTTTATTGTCAAGGAGGCCCTCAAGGTGCGTTGTCCCAATTTTACTCCTTCCGATGGAACTTTCAGGTGATGGCTGCACAGGGTTATATCATTGTCGCTCCCAATAGAAGGGGCATGCCCGGTCATGGAGTCGAATGGAATGAGCAAATATCAAAAGACTATGGTGGCCAAAATATGCGGGATTACCTTGCTGCCATTGATGATGTTGCCAAAGAACCGTATGTGGACACCGATAAAATGGGTTGCATCGGAGCGAGTTATGGCGGATATTCTGTTTTTTATTTGGCTTCGAAGCATGAAGGAAGATTCAAGTCATTTATTTCCCACGATGGTATTTTCAATTGGAGATCCATGTATGGAACTACCGAGGAATTATTTTTTGTGAATTGGGATCTCGGTGGTGCGTACTGGGATAAGAATAATGCTGCTGCACAAAAGACCTATGCAGAATTTAATCCGATCAACTTTGTGGATGCGTGGGATACCCCAATACTTATTATTCAAGGCGGAAAAGATTTCAGAGTTCCAATTGGACAAGGTTTAGAAGCTTTTCAGGCAGCCCAATTGCAGGGTATAAAATCAAGACTATTGTTTTTTCCTGAAGAAAACCACTGGGTGCTTTCTGCCCAAAACAGCTTGGTTTGGCAAAGGGAATTCTTTAAATGGCTGGATGAGACGGTGAAGGGTATTGAATAAGAGCATGTCTAAAAATTTTGCGCACTGATTTTCAATGATTTAAGGTTGTGCCTATGAAATTATAGTTGTGTATAGCAAGCTGAATGAGATTATAATTTTGACGCCATCGTTCTTAAATACTTGGAAATCAGAAAGTATCAAATTATTATTCTAGTTCATATCAGTATGTTGATGTTCAATTGTATTAATTTTTTACACATACGCTAAGATAAAAGCAGAAAATATCCGCTTCATTTCTATTTTCAGCATAGCCATAAAAAAAGAGATTGAAGTTACCAAAGCGCTTTAGTCGACGTTACATTCTAAGAATATAATCCAAAACGATCATAAACGTTCTTTATGATTAATAAAGATTAAAATATGCAGTCTTTTGATAAAGTTGAAATTAAAGTATATGCGGGAAATAGAAAGGCGCTCGTAAGATTACTTGAAAATCAACAAGACCATGTGATCATGATTGACCCAATGAAAAGATTCATTCGGCACCCAGCATTTGGAGAAAGCTATACTTCTGAAATTTTGGAAAAAGTAAATAACCAAAATGGAAAAATCTACTTTGCTGAGCAGGAGGGTAAGCCTGTAGGTGTCATCATCGGTATAATTGACGAATTGCCCGAACGTGATCTATTAGAATGTGTACCTTCAAAAATGGGCACAATAATCCAATTATTCGTAGAGGAAGAATGTAGAGGTAAGAATGTTGGCACATTATTAATAGCCAAAATTGAGGAGCATTTCAAAAGCCAAAATTGCGATGTAGTGTATGTGGGTACGCTTGAATCTAATGTACATGCGCGGAACTTCTATCACAAAAAAGGATACAATGATCGAATAATTGAGATGATTAAAAAGATTTGAT
>JBCCVV010000067.1:0-28450 GCA_039194925.1 Bacteroidota bacterium | reverse complement strand
CGGACTCCAATATAGTAGGGATAAAAATCTGGTTCTTGATTAAAGGTGAAATTGTATTTTTCAATTGGCAGTTTAACAAGTATGCCTGTATTTATAAAGAAGTCATTAGAAGCCAATGGAATTTCCACCCCCACAAAAGTTGAAACTGAAAACGAATTTTTTGTGGAGATGGACAAGGTAAATGCCTCTGGTCTTATATTCGAATGAAAAAGCAATCCCGGCTCAAAAATGAGATGTGACTCTTTTGAGAAAGGAATGCGTCTTACATACGATAGACTCCACTCATCCGAAAAATATCTCGCCCTGTTATTTACTCGAATATCAGATGATTCAAAAAGTCCATTGTAATAAAACCCAAAACTATAGCTACCGTAAGAAAATTTGATGCCATTCGCTGGATCAATAAAACGAGTGTAACTTAATGTCCAATTACGCTCTCGAATAGCATTGATCCGGTTCACCCTGAAATCTTGTGTATTGAAAATTGTTGGGTGCAAATCGGGTATATTGAATCTACTGGTAAACCCAACGTTGAAACTCATATCAAATATATTTCTAGCGTCTGTTTGACCTTTAGAAGATACAGAACATACTACGAATAACAGAAGTACCAGGTATTTGATAGCAATTGTACACATGAAGAGACAGCATTCAAAATCCCTAAAATTAGATAAGTTACAACAAACTCTTGAATCTTGGTCGTTTTGGTGTAATGTCACCTAACCTTTCTTTCTTACTTGCTTCATAAGCACTGAAATTACCTTCGAAGAATAAGATTTCGCCTTCATCTTCGTAGGCTAAGATGTGAGTAGCCAGCCGATCAATAAACCATCGGTCGTGAGAGATTACCAGGACACATCCCGCGAAGTTTTCAATAGCTTCTTCTAACGACCGCAAGGTATTCACATCAATATCATTGGTAGGCTCATCCAGTAGAAGCACATTCCCTCCTTCCTTTAATGTCATAGCAAGATGCAATCGATTGCGTTCTCCTCCCGATAGCACACCCACCTTTTTCTGTTGGTCCGAACCGGCAAAATTGAACTTGCTTATGTATGCGCGTACATTGACTTCTTTATTTCCAACATGAATAAAATCATCTCCACCGCCCACGACTTCAAAAATTGTCTTTTCAGGCAGAAGGTCTTTATGACTTTGATCCACATAGGATAACCTTACTGTATCGCCTACATCAATAGAGCCGCTATCAGGATTTTCTTCTCCCATAATCATGCGGAATAAGGTTGATTTTCCAACACCATTGGGTCCAATAATTCCAACAATGGCATTTTTCGGGATCTCAAAAGACAGATTATCAATCAAAACTCGATTGTCATAGGCCTTTGATAAACCATTGATGTTAATCACTTTATCTCCAAGCCGTGGACCTGCGGGGATTACCAATTCCAATTTTTTCTCCTTCTCCTTTATTTCCTGATTGCTCAAGGCATCGTAGGCATTTAATCTGGCTTTACCTTTGGATTGTTTGGCTTTTTGCGCACTACGCACCCATTCCAATTCTCTCTTTAAAGCCTTTTGTCGTTTGGATTCCTGTTTCTCTTCGTTGGCCAGTCTGTTCGACTTTTGGTCTAGCCATGAGCTATAGTTGCCTTCCCAGGGAATACCTTCCCCTCTATCCAGCTCTAGAATCCAACCAGCTACATTGTCCAGGAAATATCTATCGTGTGTTACCGCGATGACCGTGCCCGGAAATGATTTCAAATACTGCTCCAGCCAATGCACGCTTTCGGCATCAAGATGGTTGGTCGGCTCGTCCAGTAATAAAATATCAGGTTTACTCAAAAGTAATCTACATAGCGCAACCCGTCGGCGTTCTCCTCCCGAAAGGACAGAAACTTTGGCATCATCTGGTGGAAGACGTAGGGAGTCCATGGCGACCTCAAGGGTATGATCCAAGTCCCATGCATTGAGATGATCCATTTTTTCCAGTAATTCTCCTTGCTCTTCGATCACCTTCATCATTTCGTCATCACCCATGGGTTCGGCGAGCTTGAGGGAAATGGCTTCGTAGGCATCTACCACATCGGCAATGTGTTTTACTCCTTCCCGCACAACTTCCTTTACGGTTAAATTTTCATCCAATTCGGGTTCCTGCGCCAGGTAGCCAATTTTGTAGTCTTTATCAAATGTGACTTTGCCTTCAAAATTGCTATCAAGACCTGCAATTATCTTTAGAAGACTTGATTTTCCGGATCCATTGAGACCAAGAACACCGATCTTAGCCCCGTAGTAGAAAGACAGCCAAATGTTCTTAAGTACTTGTTTTTTAGGCGGATAGGTTTTTGTAACTCCTTCCATTGAAAAGATGATCTTTTTATCACTCATTTGTCATTTCTTTTATCTGTATTGATTTTGTAAATTCTCATAATAGTGCTGGAACAGACTTTGAGAGCCGAAAATATAACTTCTTTACTTGATTCTGGTTTTTACCCTAAAAAATAATTTGCTGCAGAATTTTCTTTTGTGGGCACCGATTTTTAACCGCTTGGAATTGTGAATATTTTGTAATTTATTGAATAGTGGAATATTGTTTTGTATTTTAAAACTTAACATTCTTTAAACCTTGAAAGTACTTGGAATTGAAGAATTTTCTTTATACTTTTACGGAACGTTTGTTACCACCCAACTAAATGAATAAAAAACCAAACATACTTAACTTTTTGGTCGTTTTGATCGCCCTTTCTTTGACTTCGTGTGTGGAAGAAATAGACCCGAGTGATTTAGGTGTTGAAGATTTTAAAAGTAGATTAGTAGTGAATGGTCTTTTTAGTAGTGATTCTTCATGGGAGGTAGAAATTTCCAAAACTACAAGTGCATACGATCCGGATAATGAGAAGGACTTAATTACTTTTGCCACGGTGGAAATATATGATCAGAATAATAAATTCCTTTATTATTTGGAACATGAAGCCAATGGAATTTACAAAAAAGAGGATTCCAAGCCTTCACCCAAGCGAGCCTATAGTATAAAGGTAAAAGCTCCCGGATTTAACGCAATCACAGCCACAAGTTTTGTACCGGAAAAATCCATTTTAGAAATAAAGAATTTTTCAATTATTGAAAATGAAGAAGAAGAGGATGTTGAGGTGGATTTTGCTATTGAAGACAGATCCCAACTAGAGTCCTATTACCTCTGGGAAGTTATTGAACTGGATGATGACAATGAGGAAGGAGATGGATTAGGTATTTCTCAGTTATCAGAAACATGGATCGATGACCTAACCAACAACCCTATTAACTTGCTCAATAGAAATCGCGAATTTCTGGGTAATGGTTCTTTCGGTGATGGAACTTATCAAGGCTCGTATAGCTCCATGAATGGAGAAAACAAGAGAGTTGTCAAATCTGGTGTTGTGAATATGACTTCTTCTGAAACATTTAAAGAAAGTGATGTATTCATTGAAAAAGTTGACCCATCTATAGATGATCCGGTTAAGCTAAAAGATGAAGAAGATGATCTTGATGATGGTGGTGAAATTATCATTAACGACAATGGATCAGGAAGTAAGATTGTCCATAACTATGAGTTAAGAGTAATGACGATCAGTAAAGAGCTTTACGAGTATTATTCCAGTTTGGAGGAGTATTATCAAAGAGGATTTCACAACCATAGTGATGAGACTCCATTTGATTTCTACAGCAATGTAGAAGATGGTATGGGAATCTTTGCCGGTTTTAGCGAATCAGTTATCCGGTTTTAAAACATAATTTAATTTGTACGTTACAACAGTAGAATTCGGTACTCCGGGTTATGATGAGTTGATTTATTTGCGCGACCTTATTCTAAGGAAGCCTCTTGGTCTTATGTTTACCGCTAAAGACCTTACTGAAGAGTATTCATCCATTCATTTTGCCGCCTACGATCTTGCAGATGATTTATTAGGTACTTTGGTTATGAAACCATTGGAGGACGGACAAATTAAAATGAGGCAAGTTGCTGTTTATCCCGGACATCAAAAAAAAGGAATCGGACAAAAGATGGTCGCTGCTTCAGAAGTCTTTTCAAAAGAACAGGGATATAAAGAAATTGTACTAAGTGCTAGGGTCCCAGCCGTTCCATTTTATGAAAAATTAGGCTACAAAGTAATTAGTGATATGTATGAGGAGGTTGGCATTGATCATTACAAAATGAGTAAAATATTGAATGCTTAAAAGTAAATCTTTGTGAATTCTTGGTGCCCCTCTAGTCTTTGTAGTTAAAAATTAGCATCCTTCTACTCCTTTGTGTCCTTACCAATTAAATAGTCCTATCTGTCCCTCCATCTACCGGAATTTGAGCCCCGGTAATTTTCCAAAACGTCTTACCCAATAGACAAACCACCAACTCTGCCACATCATTGGAAGTGATCTCAGCTTTTAGGATATTTCTGGCCTTATATTCATCAACAGTCATATTGTAGTGTGCGGCACGTGCCTGTAATACTTCTTCTGTCCAAATGCCGGTATCGAAGACAGCATTGGGATGAATGGTATTGACCCGTACTCCCTGCTTGCCCATTTCCATAGCTGCTATCCGACCCAATTGTGTCAACCCAGCCTTCGCTACTGAATATGCCGCAGCACCCGGTCCCGGAGCAATTACGTTTTTCGAGCCAACGATGACCACAGCTGGATCTATACCTAGTGCAAGGTATGGTGAGGCAAGCTTCATAAGTTGCATATGGCTTGAAAGATTTACTTCCAAACTGGCATTCCATACCGCTTTATCCATATTTTCTATAGTGAAATCACTTGGGAATGTACCGGCATTTGTTACTAGTAAATCCAAGCCACCAAATTGAACAACAGTTTTTTCAATAGCTTCTTTTAGTTGGCTTTCATCCGTAACATCGCATTGAATACTTAAAACCTCTTTTTGATCAAAACAATTCAGAATAGCCTGATCAATATCCAAAGCGGCTACAACAGCTCCTTCCAGGACAAGTCTTTCTGTACATGCTTTTCCAATTCCACTTGCCGCTCCAGAAACCAATGCAATTTTACCTTGCATAGGTTTGGTTTTTTTACCTTTTTTTAGTTTTTCCTGTTCCAGCACCCAGTATTCCATATCAAAAAGATCTTTTCTGCTCAAGGCCTTCCAACCACCAAGTTGTTCAGCTTGATAAATAGCGTTCATGGTATGCCGAGTGATATCATGAATGATTCGATTGCTTTTCAGATTGGGACCAAATGAGATTGTACCTCGTGCAGGCGCAATTGCCCATCGCGGTGCCTTGTCCAGACATACCAAATCACCTGTACTAAATTCATCAAAATACTGCTGGTAATTGGAAGCGTAGGATTCAATATCTTCTTTTGGATCACCTGAAAGAATGACTGGTGTTCGTTTGGTGCGAATAATATGATCAGGGGTCAAAGGTCCTCGATTTGTTATTTCCTCTACGTTACTCAAATTGCTAAAAGCGGTATTGAATTTGGAATTGTTGATCTGGGCGAGAATCGGTTTTCCCCATACATCGGCTACATTCTTACGGATAGAGGCAATGTCATGCGGGTCTACTTGCCCTTTTTGTGTTCCTTCGACCTTGGTTGAAATGTTTTGCTCCAAATACAACTCAGCCTTACTTACAATTTCAATCATTTTTTCATAACTCGCTTTGGCATCATTGTGAAATGTGAATACACCATGATTAAGTAAGATCATTCCCTGGATTTGATTCCAGTCAATGTTTTGCGTCATTTTGAATATCTCACGAGCTAGAATGAAACCAGGCATGACATATGGAACGATCAACACCGTGTCACCATACAGTTCATTGATCTGTTCTTCTCCGTTGGGTGTATTGCTAATCGTCACCACTGCATCCGCATGCGTATGATCTACAAAATCAAATGGAATGATAGCATGAAGAATGGCTTCAACGGATGGATTGGGAGCAGATGGATTGGTCATGGCTGCTCTTTGATACTTAACCATATCGGTATCCGTCAGATCTTCCAATTCTGCCATTTGGAGCAAGGTCTTTAATTTCACGGGAGCAAATCCAGCTTCCTTAATAGTAGCTAAATCCCAACCGCTTCCTTTTACGTAAAGGATGTCCTCCTTCTCTCCAAAGATATTGGTCTCTTTTATTTTTACCGATGTATTCCCACCACCATGCAAGACTAAATCTTCTTCCTTGCCTAGTAGTTGCGAAGTGTATACACGCATTCTTAGTGGATCATCTTTATATGCAGAAGCTATTTCTTCGTTCCAGTTATTCTTCATTTTGCTTTATTGAAATTAGCGGATCAGTGGTTTTTTCTCGGGAAATAGTCGCAAAATGCTTTCTTCATTTGCTTCACAGACACCTCTTTCTGTGATCAACCCAGTTACCAATCGCGCTGGTGTGACATCAAATGCATAATTCGCCGCAGGACTCTCCCCAGGCGTCAAAAGTACTTCTTTTATCTCCTGGTTATGTAACCCCTGAATGAATTTTACTTCTTTTTCCCCGCGTTGTTCAATGGGAATTTCTGTCAGTCCATCGCGAATGTTCCAATCGAAGGTAGAGGAGGGAAGTGCAGCATAAAATGGTATGTTGTTGTCTCTTGCCGCTAATGCCTTGAGATAAGTCCCGATTTTATTGGCCACATCACCTGTATAGGTTGTCCGATCGGATCCAGTTATTACCAGGTCCACCATTCCTTTTTGCATGAGATGACCACCTGTATTATCGGTGATGATGGTATGTGGGACACCATGTTCTTTTAATTCCCAGGCCGTCAACCGAGCACCTTGATTTCGGGGGCGGGTTTCATCTACCCAGACGTGGATGTCAATTCCTTTGTCATGAGCGGCATAAATGGGAGCGGTAGCACTGCCGTAATCGACAAAGGCCAGCCAACCGGCATTGCAATGAGTTAGAATGTTAATCGGGGTACCTGATTTTTTCTGTTGTATTTCTTCAATCAGTTTCAATCCATGTTCTCCGATCTTACGGCAGAATTCAGCATCTTCATCGGCAATGGTTTCTGCAATTTGAAAGGCAATTTCTGTTTTGTCTTTGGTAGTTTCTACAGAGTTGATTGCTGCTAGTTGTCTGGTAATCGCTTTTTCGAGATTTACAGCAGTAGGGCGAGTGCTATTTAGTTTTTTAGCAGATGCTATAATATGTTGCTCATAACTTTTGGTTTTAGCAGCTTCCAGTGAGGCCAGATACATTCCATATCCCGCGGCTGCTCCAATAGCTCCTGCACCTCGGATATGCATGTCTTTGATGGCTGCGGCAATTTGCTCAACAGAGGCGATCTCTTCTATGATAAATTGATGCGGCAGAAAACGCTGATCGATGATTTGGATCAAATTTTTGTCATTGGGGTGAAGCCAGATGGTTCGGTAGCGGGTTTGGTTTACTTTCACAGGTCACCTTTTTAGTTGAAATTTAAAGATAAAGATACGGGAAATAGTGGATCAAAATGAAGGTTATGCGGAGCTGACCAAATGATTTTTGAAATAGACAGATACTCTATTACTGCGTAGATATTGTTTTAAAACACGATAAAGTTGGGTGCTTTATTTTTTACATAAACGAGAAGAAGTACATCTTACCTCTTCTCGTTTCCATTCTTTTTTGTTAATTTATTGAGGTCCTACTTCACAAACCGATCGGTCAACCGCAAATTCTGCCCTTGCAGCGATATAAAATACATCCCACTGCCCAATTCATCCACCTCAAAATTGATGTCCTGCTCTCCAGCCAATAATCGAATGGACTTTTTCTTTAACAGTCTTCCATTGGCATCAAAAATAGAAGCCTGTATATCTTGTGCTTCTTTCAAGACAATCGAAACATTTACTACCTCATTCACCGGATTCGGATACAATCGATAATCCTCAACAATTAATTCAGGGTCTTCAATGCCCGAAATGACTACCGGATTACCCAACTTCTCGTCCAGATAAATATGATACTCCCCAGCTTGTAAGACCAGATTCATCAATTGATTCTCAACATTAATACTGTCGCCTGTAATGTAGTCGTAATACCAACCGGTATGCTGGAATCCAGGAGCAATACTTCTTGCACCCACTTCAAAATTACCCACTACAATAGCATTCAACTCATCCGAATTGAGGCGGATATACTTTTTGCCTTCCTCCAGCCTATGATTATAGGTGTCTGTGTTTGTAATGTCGTATTCTGTTTTGAGTTTTATCAAGGCAGCAGTGACATCGTATAATTGCTTGCGTTGCAAGTCTTCCTTGTAATCCCAACGGATCGGTTTTGGATCTAGTCGGCAATTAGGGTTTATGGTACCATTCACACATCGATTGATAGAGAAATCGTAGCCCAATTCGCCAAATTGCCATAACATCTTTGGACCAGGGATCAAGTAAAAAAAAGCGCTTGCCGCTTCCACTCTTTCCAGTGCTGTATTTAAGTCTCTGGTGTCATGATTCGAACCGGAGTTTCCAAATTCCAAATTTCTGTAGATTAGACGTTCTTCATCGTGGCTTTCCATGAACCCTACCGCGTGTGGATCATCCCAGCCTTTCCTCTTATAGTCAATCCATTCGAAATTGGAAGTTTCATTGGCGGTGTACCCCATAGTGGCGTCATTAAAGGCATGATTATGGTTGCTCCAAAGCATCATTCCATAATTTGATAAAACCTCTTCTTCGTTGTTGGCGGCAAAATGTTCTAGAATTACGTACGAATCTGCATCCACACTCCAAATATGATCCGCGTATTCTCTCAAAACATCCACTCGATTTTGATCATATGCGGAGAATACACCGTTATCATTGCTTTGCTTTTGGGTAAATCCTTTGGAAAGATCGAAGCGGAATCCATCGATGTTGTATTCTTCAATCCAGTATTCTGTCACTCTTTTGACAAATAGTTGTGTGAAGTCGCTTTCGTGATTAAAATCATAGCCTACATTAAATGGATGTTTCGCGATCGGATTTAGGAATGGACTCTCTTCTGATGGTCTGAAATTGGTAGCGTCCCAATAGAGCTGACACAAGGGACTTTGGCTGAAGGCATGATTGTATACTACATCTAATATGATGGCTATTCCTCTTCGGTGGCATTCGTCGACAAGCATTTTGAAGGCCTCAGGAGTACCGTAGTACTTATCCAGTGCCATGTGGAATGAAGGGTTGTATCCCCAACTTTGGTTGCCTTCAAATTCATTGATCGGCATGAATTGCAAAGCGTTGATTCCCAATCGTTCCAGATAATCCAGCGTATCCATAAGTGTCTGATAATTTTTTTCATTGGTAAAATCCCGCATCAATAATTCATAGATCACCAAATCCTCCTTTGCAGGTGGTGTGAATTCATTTTGCCACACGTAATCTTCTGCTCCGGTTCTTAGCAAGGAAATATAACCATCTGCGGCATCATTAGGGTAGGGATGCATATCTGGAAAGGTTTCATCGCTGATAAACGGGTCATTGTTTTCATCCAATACCAACTCGCTAAATGGATCAGCAATTAAGATGGTACCATCGACCAAATATTGAAATGCGTAATTTTGATCTTCATCCAGATCTTCTATGTCCAACCAAAAATAATTGCCATCAGGTGTCTGTTTCATAAAATAATCTGTGCTAATCTTCCAATCGTTGAAGTCGCCCACTATGTAAGCACTGGATTTCAAGGGTGCCAATAGTACAAGTCGAGCACTGCTTGGACCTATATGATTGATACCAGGTTTTGATCCTGCAGGCAATTCTTCCACCACCAATTCTGGATTGACCGTGATGTTAAAAGAGGCTTCCAACGTTTCATTCTCAAAAACAGCCGTGATTTCGATCAGACGATCTCCTGCTTCTGTCACTTCGTACTCATATTCCAGAAAATCTGTTATTCCCTCCTGAATCGGAACTCCATTATCAAAGAACGTGATTTGTGAAGTTTCTGAAGTGGCATAACGTATCGTAATCACATCATTGAGATTTGCAATTACGTTGGATTGTGTTGGATTGATTAATTGTCCAACGAAATCATCCGTTTCATTAAAGTCAAGAAAAATATCTTGCAATTGCGCAGTCTTTCCTTCTTTTGATCCATTGACATTTCTAAAGACAAAAGCCAATCGCTCGATTTCAACATTGTCTGGTACACCATAAAAGTCATTGATGATATAGCTTAATTGATGCATGTCATTGCCGATATTGGTCATTTTGACTCTTTGATCATCAGTACCCCAGTTTCCTACTACAAATTTCCAATCCGAACCGGACGTAGACGTGCTTGTGATCAAACCGGTATGCATGTACACCTGACTTTCTCCTACCAATCCGCCATTGCCCTTGGAGGCATCGTACGTGATGGTCACCATCTCATCTCTTTTTGGAAACGGAGGATCAATCGATACAATTTGTGCAGGAAGTGACGTTCCGAAAACTACGAATAAAAGAAAAATTATATTCTGTTTCATATTGGTGGATTTGCGAGTGAACCCTAAAGATATGTATAAAGTGTCACATTAACACTAAGCTATTTCAAAGAATGATGAAAAAGCTTTTTTTCTTGTAATTGAGACGACGGCTTAAAGATAAAATGGAAGGGTTTTTGGAACTGCTTGAGTTTTTAAATTGCTGCTCGGGTTACTCATTTGTGCGATAGCGTGGAAATAGTTTGTCATCATTTTTGTGAAAAATGCCGCCAAAATTAGGTTTGCATTTATATCTGACCCTGAATTGCAATCCAAGGCTAGATATGTTGAAGTCTTGGAGATTTCATAAAATATACTCCTGGACTGACAGTGTAGTTAGAATTCTTAAGTTTTGGGAGGTGCTAAATGTTAAACATACTCTTCATTGTCGTCGTATTTATTTCGCAAAGCTTCAATATCACGCAATTCCAATTCATCCTTCTCATTTTCTGCTTCAGAATTTTTTAATCCTTGTTCTTTGTAAATTTTGACCATTTCTCTTTCAATTTCTTCATCTGTTAATTCATCACCATCACGCATGAAGGGAATACCAAACGTTGCAAAATAAATTACAGCATAAACTAAAGCCAGAACCATAATTGGAAACTTGATCCAATAAGCAGCCATGCCGCCAAAATTCAAACTAATAGTATAGAGAATGATCGAAACGGCCGCAAAGATCATTCCCACTACATAAACTCCTTTTTGCTCTAGTTTCTTTTTCTTTAAATTTTTTACGGCCTTTTCTTGTAAATCGTCGTACATGGTTTGAAGATAAGTTTAGGTTGTCCAATGATCTATTCCGGAGCTTGATAGCCGATAGTTTCTACAGTAAGCCCTGTTGGCAATTCACCTCCAATAATAGTGAAATCATCATTTTCCGGATCTCTAAATTCAATATTAGAAATAATATTATTAACTCCGTCCGGCAATGCCTCATCACTCACACAATCCTGTAGTACAGCCTCTGATCCTGGGCTGAGAGATGCAGGCAATTGTTCACTTTCTATTACTACGGATTTATAGATTTCTGCCTTGCTAATTCGAGAACTATCGGGACTTGTATGTATGTCAATGCTGATTTTATTTCTGTAGAAAGTTGCATTTTCCACGATTGCAAAAGATGATTCCTTAATATTGAGTGCTACTTTACAACCTACAAATAGATTATTGATCACAAATAGCGAGTCGCTGCTGCCCATATTCTCACTTCCTAATTCCAATGCTCTATCTTTTACATAATAGAATTGATTGTCCCGAATCATAGTCTTAAAGCAATGATTTTGGTCAATTGCATCATCACCATTGCCCTCAAAATAGTTGCCAATAATAGAGCCGTATTTGCAATGTATGTATTCCACGGCATCCGGAACTTTGATAAATCTATTGTTCCTGACTATAGGTGCTGGTACACTGTGCAAGAGAAAACCTTCTCCTTCATTATTCCATTCTACTACGCAATCTTCAATCAATACTGATCCGAACCAAAATCTGGCTACCGCATCATTCCATCGCAGTTTTTGATCATTTCTAAATGTTACATACCTAAAATGATTTTTAGACATGAAAGAAGTGATCAAGCCGTCCTGAACTTCCACATGTTTCATTGTGAATATCTCACATCCACTTTTGGCAGTAATGATCCGGTGGTCTTCAATAGGATCTTCTGCAATAAGCTTGATTGGATTATCTGAAGTGCCCTCAATGATAAGATTGCCGTGTGCCACAAAAATGGCTGCGGGTGCAAACGTAACTTCTGTTCCCGGCAGAATTCTCAATTCTTTCCCTTCTTCGATGACCAATGTATCATCAATACGGACAAGTCCTTCCATATAAATGATATCGTCGTCATCAATTGTGTTATCCTTTGAACATGAGGTTAACCCTATTAACAAAAACAAAGAAAATAACTGTAGAAAGTCAGTTAAGCGCATGCGTTTATTTTTAATGCATGAATATAACGTTTTTCATAAATTTCGTGTTTTGAATTGTTACTCGAAATTGAGTATTCTACGTTATAAATTTCAAACACTAAGTACAAACATGGTTTAATGTCCTCCTACGGCCTGAATTGGCTGATCATATACATCGTCTTTATCTTCAACCCATCGCATTGAAATGGCTCCCAGAATCATAAATATCCCGGCGGTAACGAGTGCAAAAATAGCTTGTCCACCATAAACCGATTTTACCATTGGACCTCCAATAATTCCATTGGTGATTTGCGGAAGTGTGATGAACAGGTTGAATAAGCCCATGTAGATTCCCATTTTTTTAGCCGGTATGGATCCAGCGAGGATGGCATAAGGCATGGCCAAAATACTTGCCCAGGCAATCCCTACACCAATCATCGAAATAATAAGCATATTCGGTGTAGACATAAAGTAGATGGATATTAATCCTAAGCCCCCTGCAGTTAGCGAAATGGAATGCGTCGAACGCCTTCCTAGCTTTTTTGCAATAGCCGGCAGGAAAAAGGCGTAGATGGCCGATACCCCATTATAAATTCCAAAAAGTATACCTACCCAGTTTCCGGCTTCATTATACGTAACGGAGGAAGTATCTGATGCGGGTAGATCATAAATATGTTGTGCAATCGCCGGTGTAGCAAAAACCCACATTCCAAAAAGTGCAAACCAAGAGCAAAACTGAACTATTCCCAGTTGCTTCATGGTGGACGGCATTTTTTTCAGATCTTCAACCAAGGCTTCAAAAAATGGTCTTTTTTTCATGGTCTCAACCACGGCATCGCCGGGAACTTCATTTTCATCTTCTTCAAACTTTGCCATTTCTTCAGGTGAATATTCTTTGGTTTTGAGCACTGTGACCAATATGGCTAAAATCAAAACAGCTGCTCCGATGATAAAAGAGTAGATCACAGTGGCGGGTACCTGACCTTCATCGGCTTCTACGGATACACCAAAAATATTGGTCAGAACATACGGTAAAATAGACCCCATAACGGCACCTATACCAATCAAAATTGTCTGTACACTAAACCCTAAGGTCCGCTGATCTGTTGGCAATTTGTCTGCTACCAAAGCTCTAAAGGGCTCCATGGCTACGTTAAAACTGGCATCCATGATCATGAGCATTCCTGCACCGACAAAAAGGGCGGGCATCAAAGCTGTGAACATAGCTGCATTTGGCATTAAACACATACCAATGGATGCAGCAAGAGCTCCGGCTAAAAAATAAGGTTTTCTACGGCCCAATCGTGTCCAGGTATTATCACTGTAATGACCGATAATTGGTTGGACAATCATTCCCGTAAGGGGAGCTACAAGCCAGAACCAGGACAACTGGTGCACATCTGCTCCTAGATTCTGGAGGATTCGACTGGCGTTTGCGTTTTGAAGTGCAAACCCGAATTGTATTCCAAGAAATCCAAAACTCATATTCCAGATATCCCAAAATGATAACTTAGGCTTTTTCATGGTATTTCATTTAGTTAGAATTGTAGTAATAGGGTAAGTTGGGTCATCGATTGCTAGCAACCCAATACTCCCATGGATCAAGACTTTTTCTAGTACCAGGCCCCATTTCAACCTGGCTTCCGGTAAAAATATTGGTCATTCCCAGCACAGCCTTAGTAAGTCTTATTTCCTGTTTTTCATTGCTTAGATTCACCATCACTGCTACTTTATCATCACCTTTTTCTTTCATAAAAGCATAAATGTGTTCCGAGTCCCCTATTTTCACCACTGGCGCGCTATACGAACCATTGCCAAGCGCCTTGTTCCTTTTTTTGAGTGTCAGTAAGGTCTTCAAAAATTTCCCTTTTGCAAAATTTTTAAAACCAATATCGTCTTTTTCGAAAAATTCCAGTCGTCTTGTAAGTGGTTCTTCCTGACCTCCATAGATCAATGGAATCCCGTCAAATGTCATCGCCAAAACTGCAAATGCATCTGCTCCGTCTCCCATTCTTTCTTCAACGGTGCCGGCCCATGAATTTTCGTCATGATTGGTGATGAAGTTCATATACATCCCCTGATTTATAGCACTCTTTTTTTCTGCAAGAAGCGTATCCAGGGATTTTGCACTTTTATGGCCTTTAGCAATATCGTTAAGGCGGTGATGAATTCCCCATCCGTAAATGGCGTGGAAATATCCATTGTTGATATGTTCTACAGTTTCGGACTCAGCAAGCATAAAGATGGAATCATTTGCCGCATACAGTTTATTGGCAGCTTCCGCCCAAAAGTCGTTCGGAACATTGTGTGCCACATCCATTCTGAATCCGTCTACGTTCATGTCATTGATCCAATAAAGCATGTCACTAATCATGGCTTTTCGCATATCGTTATTGTCATAATTGAGATCGGCTACATCAGTCCAACCCCAGGATTTACCTGTTCCGGGATCAATAGGGTCGATTATATTTCCATCTTTGTCTTTGGTGTAAAATTCGGGATTTGAGGTGATCCATACGTGGTCCCAACCTGTATGATTCGGAACCCAGTCGAGGATGATTTTCATTCCCAAAGTATGAGCCCTGTCGATAATGTTTTGAAAATCTTCCAAAGTACCAAATTCAGGATTTGTAGTTTTAAAATCTGAAACGGCATAATAACTGCCAAGTGTACCTTTTTTCTTAGTACTGCTAATTGGGAAAATTGGCATAAACCAAAGAATATCCACACCCATGTTTTTAAGTCGGGGAAGATGCTTGGCGAATGCATTGAATGTACCTTCCGGAGTATATTGTCGAATATTTACTTCGTAGATATTTGCATTGCTTGCCCAAGCCGGCAGTTCTCTTTTATTTTTTGACTCAATTACTGCTGGCCTTTCTTCTGGATTACTGGTTGTTGCTGTATCATTTTTACACCCCGTTCCCAGGATGATTAAAACTGCGAAAAGGGTATAAAATATCTTCATGGTATAGTTTTGAATTCTAGTTGAGAGCAAGTATGGATTTTGATTCTTCGGCAGTGATCAATTGGCCATTCAAGTACAATTCGATCGAAGGACCGTCTCGATTAATAATCTTCGTTTCATTTTGGTTGATGATCACTTCAAGCAGATTTTTTCTAAACTTGATCTTGAAGGCCAATTCATCCCATTTTGCCGGTATTGAAGTATTGAATGATAGTTTGTCATTGAGTACGCGCTGACCCCCAAATCCTTTTACAATAGCCAACCAGGTACCTGCCATACTAGTGATGTGACACCCATCTTCGGTATCGTTATTATAGTCGTCGAGATCAAGACGCGACGTACGCAAATACATCTCGTAGGCTTTATCATGCATACCCAATTTACTGGCCAATATTGCATGAACACATGGACTCAACGAGGATTCATGTACCGTAATCGGTTCATAGAATTCGAAGTTCTTTCGATGGGCATCTTCGTCAAATTCTTCTTCAAAGAAGTACAACCCCTGTAGTACATCCGCCTGTTTAATATAACATGATCTCAAAATTCTATCCCAAGACCACTTTTGATTGATGGGTCTATGTTTTTCGTTCAGCTCGGATACCGGAATCAATTCTTTATCGAGGAAATTGTCCTGTTGCAAGAAGATACCTTTTTCCGCATCCGAGGGGAAATACATAGTATCTATGATCTTTTGCCAATGGGATGTTTCTCCTTCTGCAAAATTGATCTTTTTAGTGATCTCTTCAAATCTGGCTTGATTTGAACTTTTTACTATTTCCAAGGCTTCCTGGGTATATTTCAAGCACCAGCATGCAATATAATTAGTGTACCAATTGTTGTTTACGTTGTTTTCATACTCGTTTGGACCAGTTACGCCAAGCATAACGTATTTCTTTCTTTTTTCGGACCAATTGACTCGCTGTGCCCAGAATCGTGCTATGGCAATGAGTACTTCCAATCCATATTCTTCCAAATAGGACGAATCGCCAGTGTATCGGACATAATCAAAAATGGCATATGCAATGGCACCATTTCGATGTATTTCTTCAAAAGTGATTTCCCATTCGTTGTGGCATTCTTCACCTGTCATGGTAACCATAGGGTAGAGTGCAGCTCCACAAGTGAAGCCCAGCTTTTCAGCATTTTCTATTGCCTTATCCAGTTGTTTGTATCTGTAAATCAACAAATTCTTACCCACTTCCTAGGTAGTTGTGCTGAGATAAAAGGGTAGACAATAGGCTTCGGTATCCCAATACGTACTTCCACCGTATTTTTCTCCCGTAAACCCTTTTGGACCGATATTGAGTCGATCATCCTGGCCCGTATATGTCTGGTAGAGCTGAAAAATATTAAATCGAATACCTTGTTGTGCGGCTATGTCTTCTTTGATATGAATGTCGCATGTGTCCCAGATTTTTTCCCAGGCTTGTGCATGTTGTGTTGCATGATTTTCAAAAGAAGTTTCTGCTGCTTCCTGAGCAATTCTAAGGGAGGCGGTTTTTATTTTTCCTTCTGGATAATTCATAGAGGATGTAATACCCACAAATTTTTCCACTGTCAATTCATCACCAGATTGAATGAAAAAATCGTTTTTGGCGATGGACTTTTTGGAAGGCGCTTCAAAAATAGAATGCTCTTCCTGCAATTCGCCGTTTAGGTAATACTTGTTGGTCATGGCTGCTCCAACGATGTAATTGGTCTTCTTTGTAACAGCAGATACATAGCAATCCAGCGAATTTGCAATTTGCTCTTTTTCGATCCAAAAATTTTCATCGTAGTTGCTGTCCTGATTTACCACGTCAAAATCCAAATATGGGCTGATGTGAATAACACCGGAGTAATTAATGCTTTTTACGGTATAGGAAAGCGCTCCTAATTCGTCGTTGGCCATTGAAGTAAATCTTGAACTTTCAATCACCAAACGCACATTATTCGACATCGTAATATCCATTTTACGATACAGGATACCCTTTTGCATATCCAATTCACGATAAAAACTATGAATTTCCTTCGCTTTTGCCAAGTCTAATAGTTCACCCTTGACTTCAACATGCATTCCTATCCAGTTTACTGAATTGAGGACTTTGGCAAAGTACTCCGGATATCCATTTTTCCACCAGCCAACTCGGGTCTTGTCTGGATAATAAACACCTGCGACATAACTACCTTGTAGCGTGTGGCCTGAAAATGCTTCTTCATAATTCGCTCTTTGTCCCATTTTACCATTGCCAAGGGACATCAGACTTTCGGATATTTGATTATACTCGGGATGATAATTATCCTCAATTATTTTCCATTCATGCTTTACAATATAATCTTTCAAAATCTACATTTTTATAAGTCAATTCTATGTATTGACTGTTTTGGGAATTACTGTTTAATTTGAAATAGAGCGTCGTTCAGGGATTTAATGGTGACACCATCCAGTGATGGAATGACCACATTTGCTTCGTGTAAAATAGATGCATCGCCTACTCCTATAGATACAAAACCTCCTGCATTGGCAGCTTTGATTCCATTGATGCTATCCTCGAAAACTATACATTCTTCTGGTGAAAGGTTCAGGGCTTCGGCACCCATCAAAAATACCTGGGGGTGAGGCTTGGATTCGGTGGTTTTTGTACCATCTATAATAGCATCAAAGTAGCCGATTAAATCAGTCGCTTTGAGAATTCTTTGAGAGTTCTTGGAAGCACTGCCGAGGCTAACGGATAGTCCGGCCGCTTTAATCTCTTTAATCAGGTCTTCTGAACCGGGAAGTAATTCAGATTTATCCATATTGCTGATAGAATCGACATACCATGAGTTTTTAAGCTCTGACATTTCGGCTTTTTTCTTATCGGAAAAATGAAGATTGCCAATACTTAAAATATATTCTAAAGACTCTAAACGAGATACACCTTTTAAGTTTTCATTTTGTTCTTCTGTAACATCAAAACCCAGTGAATTAGCCAGTTTCCTCCATGCATTGTAATGATATTTGGCTGTATCCACTATTACCCCATCCAGATCAAATATGTATCCTTTAATCATCTATTTTGCTGCTTTAACCGTTCAATTTTCTTGCGTATGCAAGTATACTAAATACTTAGTGTATTTAAGACACCTTACACGATCATTTATGAAAAAGTCATGAGAAGATTTCTGTAAGGAAAGTGCGTTGTGATAAAATTTTTAATGGATGTCACTAATTTATGTGCCCGAATCTGATTAAGATGATGTAATATTTCATCAATGAAACGGGTAGCAATGTGCCCGGCATGATTGTCTAAGTAGCCTTTTATTGCCTTATGGTAAATACGTTCGATATCAATGTAATTCGTTTTGTATAAGCTGTAATCGTACTTCATGATATGTCGAAGATCCGATTCATCTTCAAGCAATTCGATAAGTTCAGTTATCATGCCTTCCTGGTCATAAAAACGAGCAATAAAACTGGAATTTGGTTCTTGTAATTCAATGTTTTTAAGAATTAGCTCTTTTATAGATTCCCAAGATTTGGAAGTTGAATTCTCTTTTAGCATGCGGTAATATCGAATATCATCATTGCTTACATAGAGTTCTGCACCCAATTCATAAAACTTTTTAAGCATTCCAAGAGATTGATAGGTGGAAGCCAATGTATATTCCAATTTTCTATTCCTGGATTGATTGGCTCTGTAAAGTTCCATGAATTCGATGGCCTCAGCTCCTCTCTTCATTTTGATTAAATATCGAATCGCGGCGATTATTGTATCGTCAGAGGCTTGCACTTTGTCATAATATCCATTTTGAATCAATAGAGCAGTGAATACTACAAAATTGATCTTCTTCACTTTCACATTTGATGTATGTTGGATTACTTCTCTCAATTCTTCGACGACTCCGTTTCGCTCATGTTTTTCAGCAATATGAAAGATATTGGTAAGAAAATCGAGGTGATTGTAATATGATTTTTGAAACAACTCAATTACTAAGGCGTCCAACCTGTCCAATAATGCAGGTGCCAGTTGATTTTCATAAAGTGTATCAATATGACCATGAAAATTGGAAAGCAGGCCAGTAACTTTGTCTGTTCTCTTGGAATAGTTGGAATAGAGATAATGCAACTTTGGGAGACAGGATCTTACGATGAGAAAAGCTTCTTCCAATTGATTTAAGGACAATGCATCTTCAAGTTGGGAATGAAATTCTTCGATTACTTTTAGTCCGATTCGGATTTCGCCGGTGCTTGAGGCATTTTGTTCGGTTGAAATAGGTTTTATCAATGAAGATAAGATTGAGTCGTATTTTTGACTATTGTCTGCAAGATCGATTTTTCGTGCAAACGAAGCTTTCAGTAACACCCCGAACATGCGATCCGTCTGGGCATATGATTTGACGAATTTTATAAGGTCTTCTGCCTCAATGTGATTCAAAATTGTTTTTAAATTGAATGTCTGTTTGCGTATGGTCGCCTCTTTTCGCTTTTCAACGCGTTCGCTTTCTTTTTTTCGGAGATGAAGCAATGCAGCGGCAATGTGTGCACAAGATTTTTCGGTACGAAACATGGCACATTCACAAGTACTTTTTTGACGTTTGGTATTCGGATTTTGAATTTCCACTTCCAAAATTCCGTTATCCCTGACCATGACACTCCACAGGTTTTTTTCAACCTCTACCACCTCCAATACAGCCCCGTCATCAAAGAGTTTTTCTCCTTCGACGTAATGTTTTTCAAGTACCGAATTTTCTAAAAATGACATTTGTTCGTTTAAGGTATGGGTGGCAGCGACTTAAAAATAACTTATTTCTTTCGGTTTCAATAGAAATTTTTTACACGCTCTTCGACGTTGTTGTTTATGCTTCTCATGCCAACCCATTAATCGGAGCATCAAATCAGACTATAAGGGTAATGCAGTGACAGGCATAGCCTACGTATCATATTATATCCACTACTTGAAACACCATAGCCCCTCATTTAGGTTCAATCTTAGCCAAAATTCCAAATCACAACAAAAAATTATATTTACAAAAAAATCGACTATGCTTTCAATTTTAGTCCCCGTTTATAACCAAAATGCCGTTTCCCTGGTCAAAGCGTTGAAAAATCAATGCGAATCTTTGGATATTCAATATCAGATCATGGTTTTTGATGACCTAAGCAATGATGAAACGCGCAATCAAAACAAAGAACTGGGGCATGAATTTGGAGTCAATTATCTTGAATTATCTGAAAATCTTGGGCGAGCGCGTATTCGAAATCGACTGGCCAGAATGGCACGATTCAAACATCTCATATTTATAGATGGAGACTCAGAGATCGTAAGGGATGATTATATAAAAAGGTATCTCGATCAAATCGAACATGCTGAAATTGTCTATGGTGGTCGGGTATATCAAAAGAAAAAACCAAGTAATCCAAGTCATGTTTTGCATTGGAAATACGGAAGGTCCAGAGAAGCACTTCCACTGAAAAAACGATTGTTGGACCCGTACCTTAATTTTCAGTCAAATAATTTTATGATTTCGGCTTGGCTTTTTGGCAAATTGAAATTTGATGAAGGTGTTGAAGGCTACGGGTATGAAGATTTACTTTTTGCAGAAAAGATTAAAAGCGTCAATGCAGGTATTTTACATATCGATAATCCCGTTCTTCACGCCGGTTTAGATGATGCTTCCGATATTGTGGATAAGACAAAAAATGCTGTTAAAAATCTTGCCCAACTTATCAACGCTGAAAAATTGCAACGGACGAGATTGACTAAATTTTACGATAAGATGAATAATCTGGGACTTAAAAACCTGCTGGTTGGATATTATAATTCCAACAAAGTGAGTATCCTGAAAAATCTGAAGTCGGGCAATCCGAGTATTTGGAAGTTCAGTCTTATGAAATTAGCGCTTTATGACAAAGAGATGAATAAATGATCGCCTGGGGGCAACTGTAGAATGGACACGAGCGCGTGAATGGTTAAAAAAAGCCCCTACATGTTTGCAGAGGCTTTAGAAATTATTCCAAAATTATATTCTTATAAATTCGGTATTCTCAACATCTGTCCAGGATAGATTTTGTCAGGATGTGTCAACATTGGTTGATTTGCTTCGAAGATTATATTGTACTTCATTGCATCTCCATATACTTCTTTGGAAATTTTTGACAATGTATCACCTGATTTTACTTCATGGAACCTTGATTGAACAGGTGCAACAACTGAAATTCTATCATCAACTGTAGCTATTCCTTCCACATTTCCAGCGATTAAAACTATTTTTTCTTTGTCCTCTATTGACTCTGTCTGCCCATATACCGTTACCTTGTCATCATCCAGTTCTACATCCAGATTCTCGATTCCAACGCCTGATCCTTCAATAATTGATTTAAGCAGTCCAGCTCTTTCTACATCGTTGGCAGCTGCTTCCGCTTCGTTGCTTTCCGCCTTTCTACCCAATAGTTTTGCTCCTGCATTCTTCAGAAATGAAAATAAACCCATAATTATTCGTTTGTTTATTAGTTAAAAATTAATTGATGTCTCCTTTTGTAATGATGGTTCATTATTTCGGGAGGACAATATATACAATTTGAAACCTTGTTGTATTAGTTCCAAAGGATAATTTTATTTCTCAGCAATATTGCTTTGCACCTGTCTTTCTAGTTGACCACATTTAATAGGGGAGCATTGGTAATAAAGGCGCGGATATTCCGTGCTGTATCATACAGCAGCTTTTTGCGAGCTTCTAATGAGGTCCAGGCGATATGGGGTGTGATGATGCAATTTTTTGCTTCAAGAAGGGGATTGCTTTGTTCCGGGGGTTCTTGTGAAAGCACATCCAGGCAAGCAAATGCTATTTTGTCCATGTTCAAGGCATTTGCCAGGTCGAATTCATTAATCAGTCCACCTCTTGCTGTATTGATAAGTATCGAAGAAGGCTTCATTTGGTTGAAAGCTTGGGCATTCATGATTTCCTTATTCGATTCATTCAGAGAGCTGTGCAGGGACAAGAAATCGGATTTGGTGAGAAGTGTATCAAAATTCACAAAAGTTACAGTATCATCTGTGGAAGCTTTTCTTTTGGCGGCTATGACATTCATTCCAAATGCTCGAGCGACTTGAGCGACTTTTTTTCCTATGGTGCCATAGCCATAGATCCCCATCGTCTTATCTTTTAATTCGCGGATCGAATGATCGTAAAATGTAAATTGACCAGACGATTGCCATCTCCCGTCCATCACTTCCTCGTCATAATATGCCACATTAATGAGCACATGAAAGATCATTGAAAATACATGTTGGACTACACTGTCGGTGCTGTAGCCACTTACATTGGATACCGGAATTCCTCGTTTTCTGGCAGCGACTACATCCACATTATTGTATCCGGTGGCAGATACACATATGTATTTAAGATTGGGGAGTTGATTCAGTACCATTTCATCGATCACTACCTTATTCACTAAAAGGATATCCGCATCTTTAGCTCTTTTTATTACTTTTTCAGGAACGGTGTTTCCGTAGGATACGAAATTTTCAAATTCATCCAGAGGTGTCAAATCAATCCCATCCATGGTGGAGGTAAATGTATCCAAATGCACAATTTTCATACTCTTTATTTTTAATCGTTTCTAAGTTCAGATGTATAGATTAGACAATGAAGCGATGTTTGAAATCAGTTGACATCTTTCATGCTCAGATTAATTCGTCCTCGCTGGATATCGACATCCAAGACCTTCACTGTCACACGTTGCTGAAGATCTAAAACATCGGCTGGATTGCTGATGTACTTATTTGCAATTTGTGAAATATGGACGAGGCCCCCTTGTTTTACACCAATATCCACGAATGCTCCAAAGTTGGTAATGTTTGTTACAATGCCTGGTAAAACCATTCCGGCACGTACATCCTCTATAGTCCGAATTCTATGATCGAATGAAAAACTAATCGCTTCCCCTCGAGGGTCCAAACCCGGTTTTTCCATTTCTTTAATAATATCTTTTAGGGTAGGCAACCCAATTTGATCCGTACAATATATGTTCAAATCTATTTTGGATAACAGCTCTTTATTTTGAATGAAATCAGCAATTTTACGTTTCAGATCAACTGCCATTTTTTTGACAATAGGATAAGACTCCGGGTGTACTCCCGTATTTTCCAGGGGATTTTTGGCATCTCGAATTCGCAAAAATCCTGCAGCTTGTTCAAAAGCCTTTTCACCCAGACGGGGTACGTTCTTCAATTGACTTTTGGTTAAGAAATTTCCGTTTTGACTTCGATAGGCAACAATATTTCCGGCAAGTGTTTCTCCCAATCCGGAAACATAAGTCAATAAATGTTTGCTGGCCGTGTTGATATTTATGCCTACAGAATTTACACAACTGATTACCGTCTGGTCGAGCGATTCTTTGAGCAGCGTCTGATTGATGTCATGCTGATATTGCCCAACTCCGATGGATTTGGCGTCAATTTTCACCAATTCTGCCAAGGGATCCATCAATCGACGACCAATCGAAACAGCTCCTCGAACGGTTACATCTTCATTTGGAAATTCTTCTCGTGCGATGGTTGAGGCAGAATAAATGGATGCGCCATCTTCATTGACACTAAAAACATCTAATCCCAGGTTGAGTGATTTAATAAAGGCTTCGGTTTCTCTTCCCGCCGTTCCATTGCCAATCGCTATGGCTTTCAATTGATGCTTCTCAACCAATGATCTGACTGTATAAGCTGACTTTTCATATGCCGATTGTGGTGGATTAGGGTAGATCGCTGTATGTTGGAGTAGATTTCCATTGTTATCCAAAGCAACAGTCTTGCAACCTGTCCGAAATCCAGGATCGATAGCCAGTATGGGAATTTGTCCAAGCGGCGCTGAAAGAAGCAATTGTCTCAAATTCTTCGCAAAAACCTCTATCGCGACCTTGTCCGCCTTTTCTTTGTATTCGTTGATAATTTGATTTTCAATACTGGGCAGTATCAATCTTTTGTAACCGTCTTGAATAGCTTCTGAAAGTAAGTCAGCACAAGGTGCATTGCTGGATACATATCGGCGCTCTATTCCTTCAAGCATCCTTTCGTTGTCAATGCCAAGATGAACACGTAAAAAACCTTCATTAGACCCTCTAAGAATGGCCAACAAACGATGCGACGGGCACTTTGCTATTCTTTCTTCAAATTCAAAATAGTCACGGTACTTTTGCGCTTCATCCTTTTTCTTCTTTACAACCTTACTTGATACCACTCCATGTTTGCGCATTGTATTTCGAGTCTTATCTCGAACTTTCTCATCTTCGCTTATCCATTCTGCGATTATGAATTGTGCCCCTTCAATGGCCTCTTCTACAGTCTTCACGTTGTCAGATAAATACCGTTGTGCTTCAATTCGAATGGAATGAACTCTTTGCTTTTTGATGGTAAGTGCGAGAGGTTCAAGTCCATTTTCACGTGCTACCCCCGCTTTTGTTTTTCTTTTTCTTTTATAAGGTAAATAGATGTCTTCCAATTCTACAGGATCAAAACATGTCTCAATCTTGCCTTTTAGGGCATCGGTAAGCTTGTTTTGTTCCTTAATGGAGGTAAGAATAGTTACTTTTCTTGCCTCTAGCTCATTAAATTTTTTTAACCCTTTTTGAATTTCTGCAATTTGAATTTCATCAAGAGATCCTGTCCGTTCTTTGCGATATCTTGAAATGAATGGAACCGTTGCACCTTCATTGAGTAGGGCGATTGTATTCCGAACAGCGGATTCTTTAATTCCAATATTGTTCGAAATGATTTGAATTGCTTTTTGTGAAGACAATAGCTTGACTTTTGGTTAGAAATGAAAAGCGAAGGTAAGAAGAGTATGATGAATATCTAAAATCGTCGATTTGACTTTTTCGAGTAATATAATGTGCGTATTAAAAAGAGTAGAAGTTTTTCGATTTATGATGACTGCTATTTCTTCGCTTTGTTATCAACATGAAAGTGAAAACAGGTAGTTTTTGAGAAGCATTGCCAAATCGTACACTTCACAAAATACAAGTGATTCGCGCTATTCCAGTATATAAGAATGTCAACCCTATCCGTATGGAAGGCCGGACCATCCATTCATCACGATTATTTCGATCAGTGCAGAGAAAACTAGCTCAGAGAAAACCTTAATAATTAGTAAAGTTTTATTCTACAATCGAAGCATTCTCTGTTTTTGCAAAGAATTGCTGATCCCTCTTATCTTTCGATATCTTGATATTGGTGAATTGAGTTGGTGTACGGGGTTCGGTAATTTTATCTTCTTCCATTTGATACCAGGTCATGCTATTGGGTAAAACCAAACCATCGAAAGCTCCCCAGTCATTGTATCGGATCCATTTTACCTTTTTACTTTTTTCACCCGTGAAGAAAGTTACGGTATAACCCAGCCATTCCATTTGGTAGGTGTCTGGATTGTAATGAATAAAATACTCATCTTCCGGACTTATACCTACACCTGCATCATAGGATATTTTGACCCCTGGATAGGATTTGTCCTCAAATTGGAGCGCTTCGGTTTCCGAATAAATAATCCCGTCATCAGCAACTACAAAGGGCATCGCATAGAAATAAAACATCAGGTTTTTATAAAACTTAGGATTGCCTTTATATGTGGTATCTGCCTCCAGCCAATAGTTTGTTCCATCGTAACCCGTTTTGAATGTACTCGCTTCTATTCGTTCATTTCGATTGATTAGGTCTACCCATTGCTTTTCATTCCCACTTTCTCTGACAATTTCATAAGAGAGCGTTTTCATGTCTTTCCATTTCTCCAATGAACCGTGCGCATCAAATACTTTAGTAAGTGTTTCAGGGTAATTTTTGATCCTTTTTACTTCAGGTTCAGAAGTGATCTCCATTTTTTGATCGGCCTGATTCTTACAAGAAGCAATAGTCAATAACACAAAAAGCAGGAATAAGGAAAGTCGCATAACGTTTGTTTTAATGATTTTGCAAAAGTATTACTTTACTGTCATAATCTTTCATAAAGCAGGTAAGACTGAATTGGGGAAGACATTTATTCCTTGGTGATTTCAGGTTGATCTTTTACAATAAGTTGAAAAATATCGTTTCTGGCATAATGCCCCACTGCATCAAAATCCAATTTACTACCCTGAACGTCATCCAAATCCAACTCTGCAATAAGACAAGCTGCATTTCCAAATAAAGGTCCGGCGATAATTTTTCCCAAAGGTGAAACAATCACACTTCCTCCCGGGCACATTTCCTCTATTTCGCTTTTGATCTCTTCTTGAAATTCTTTTGGATACATGGATTTCGTGTAGTACTGATTACAGCCCAAAACAAAACATCGTCCTTCAAGCGCTATGTGTTGCATCGTTGAGGTCCATTCTTTTCTTGAATCAGCAGTTGGTGCAATGTAGATTTCAACACCTTGTTGGTACATGGCCATTCTTGCCAAAGGCATATAGTTTTCCCAGCAAATTAATCCTCCCAATTTTCCGATTTTGGTATCAAATGTAGTGAGTGATTCTCCTCCTGCTTCGGCCCAAATAAGCCGTTCTGTTCCCGTTGGTTTTATCTTTCGATGTACACCTAAGAGTCCATTGGTAGGTGAAATGTAAACCATGGAACAATACAGACTTCCATTTTTAGTCTGTTTTTCCGTAATTCCAATGCAAAGATAAACTCTATTTGTTTTGGCCATTTCTATCAATCGACCCATTTCTTTGTCTTGTAGCGAGATGCTGTTTTCATAATATTTGGTAAACAATTTTCGTCCTGATTCCGTGCGTCTTCCTACGACCGTTCCAAACGAAAAACCTCTGGGATATCCGGGAATAAATGACTCTGGAAAAACGATCAGATCACATCCCTTTTTTGCATTTTCGGAGATGATTCCTTCCATTTTATCAATGGTTTTGGATTTGTCGAAGAAAATGGGACTATCCTGGACGAGACATACTTTTAATTTCATTTTTTTCTGATGTATAGTTGTTCAGTTGTTCAGTTGTTCAGTTGCTCAGTTATTGAGTTATTGAGTTATTGAGTTATTGAGTTATTGAGTTATAGAGTTATTGAGTTATAGGGTTTTATGACTTGTAGCGTTTTTTTGGTCGCAGTTTTACTTTTATTGGGTTAAAAAGTCAACAACTCGATAATTCAACAATTCAACAACTGCCCCATTGTGCCACTGAACTACTCTGCCACTAAAATTATAAATCGTCTTTGGCGTATTGATTATCGATAATATAAGGATAGGCTACTTTGCTCAAAAACAAGCCCTTAGCAGGTACACTCCAATCTTTTTTTAATCTTCGATTGTTATCTAAGGCTTTCTGGACCTCTTCTAATTTTACCTGTCCTTTGGCTACATTAATACACATCCCAACAATCATTCGGATCATACCTCTAAGAAAACGATTGGCTTCAATATGATAGATTAAGCCATTATCCGTTTTTTGCCATTCACTTTTATAGATAATGCATTTTTTAGTTTTTTCGTCCGAGCCTTTTTTGCAAAATGCTTCGAAATCTTCGTAGTGTGTAATTAATTCTGCAGCCCGTTGAAAATCTGCAAAGTCGTAGCGGTCAAACGTTGGTAAATGATATGCTGTAAATTCTTTAAAGGGGTCTCTTCTCGCCAAAAGATGATATTCATAAGCCCTAAGATTGGCGTCATAACGGGCGTGAGCATCATTGTGGACGGGAATAATGTTTTCGACTACGATTGATTTCGGGAGAATGCTATTGAGTTTGTATTTGATTTGTTTTGGATTATAATCAATGACATCAACATGGAAGATGAAGTCAGAGGCGTGGACTCCTGCATCCGTTCGTCCACATCCCACAATTGCAGGTTTTTTCTTTAGAAATACGGCCAGAGCACGTTCGATCGTTCCTTGTATGGTGACAGGTGTATTCTTTTGACTCTGCCAACCGTGAAAATGTGTACCGTTGTATTTTATTCTAATGAAGTATCGCATATGTTTAAAATGGAAGGGAAAGATAGGAAAGAAATTAAAGATTGGGGAGATTAGAGAGAATGAAGAGATGGAGAGTTGTCCTTTGGGGAGTAGAGGAGAAATTGGAGGGCACCGAGGGTGTTTCACGGAGATTCACAGAGAAGTCGCGGGGAAGCACGGAGAAATTTGAGAATGAAGAGATGGAGAGTTGTCCTTTGGGGAGTAGAGGAGAAATTGGAGGGCACCGAGGGTGTTTCACGGAGATTCACAGAGAAGTCGCGG
>JBCCVV010000066.1:0-28839 GCA_039194925.1 Bacteroidota bacterium | reverse complement strand
GAGCAGCCACAATTCGCATCGTAGAGCTCGCCCTCGGTACATGGATCTCCATCGTCGCATGGCATCCCGATTAAGTTGTCATCAAAATTAGGGCATTGATCTTCCAGATCACAAACGCCATCTTCGTCGCTATCCCCCACATATTGACCACCGGAGCAGCCGCAATTCTCGTCATAAATCTCGCCTATTGTGCAAATATCACCATCATCACATGGCATACCAATCAGATTGTCATCAAAATTTGGACATTGATCCAAGGCATCACATATGCCATCTTCATCGCTATCCCCCACATATTGTCCACCGGAACAGCCGCAATTTGGATCGTAAATCTCACCTATAGTGCAAATATCACCATCATCACATGGCATCCCGATTAGATTGTCATCAAAATCCGGACATTGATCCAAGGCATCACATATGCCATCTTCATCACTATCCCCTACATCTATTCCGCCCGAGCAACCACAATTCGCATCGTAGAGCTCGCCTTCGGTACATGGATCGCCATCATCGCAAGGCATACCAATTAAGTTATCATCAAAATTTGGGCATTGATCTTCCAGATCGCAAACACCATCTTCATCGCTATCCCCCACATCTTGTCCGCCGGAACAGCCACAATTCTCATCGTAGATCTCACCTACCGTGCAAATATCACCATCATCACATGGCATACCGATCAGATTGTCATCAAAATTCGGACATTGATCCAGCGCATCACATATGCCGTCTTCATCGCTATCCCCTACATCTATTCCACCGGAGCAACCGCAATTCGCATCGTAAATCTCGCCCGCAGTACATGGATCGCCATCATCGCAAGGAGTTCCAATTAAGTTATCATCAAAATTGGGGCATTGATCTTCCAGATCGCAAACGCCATCTTCATCGCTATCCCCTACATATTGACCGCCGGAGCAGCCGCAATTCTCGTCATAAATCTCACCTATAGTACAAATATCACCATCATCACATGGCATACCAATTAGATTGTCATCAAAGTCAGGGCAAACATCTTCAGCATCGCAAACGCCATCACCATCACTATCGCCTATATCTACTCCACCTGAACATTGACAATTCTCATCATACGTTTCTCCTGTGGTACATATATCTCCATCGTCGCATGAAGTACCTATCAGACTATCGTCAAAATCGGCACAGATATCATCCGGATCGCAGACGCCATCTTCGTCTTCATCTATGAAGTAGGTCTTAAGTTTATCAAAAGCATCCAAACCAATTTGTATTCCGATCAACCTGCCGGGAATATCATCCGCAGGAGGATGGATACCTCCCCAAATTCTTGACAATCCTGATTGATCCGCTGCATCATGGTAGGTAGCCCATTGCAGCTCGATGTCCATACTGGGGCCATCCTCGAATACCAGAAACTCATTTTGAGTCGCCATAAATGTCCCCATTCCACCTGGGAAATAGGCATCCCCGGTTATTTTGGTGAGGTATTCCGCTGCAGCTCTGGAAAATGTAGAGTGACCGGACACATATCCCGCAAATGGTGGGGTTACGAATGAAGGCCGTTGATAAGGCACCCAATCTTCTACTCTGATCCAACCCACTCCAGCAACATCGGAATCTACATTGTTAATAGCGTCGTGACCTCTCCAAGCCAGCATCTTTATCTTACCTACGTGTTCGTTTGCTGCTCCAGCCAAGGAATCTCCTGTTTCTATGGTCTCAAATTGGCCAGGAATGAGTGGAATACCCGCAGGATGGTAATTGTCCGCACCTGCATCTGTACTTTGTCCCAGGTCGGCAGCTGCCCGCAGCGCGGATATCGGACGGATATAATCATACCACCCTTTGATGCCCCATGCTGAAACAGCCGCATCATGCATGGCACCTCCCATTCCAAAATAAGATTTGACATACCATTCTGTTTCCGGAAGGATATCTCCCTGACCTTCAAAACGCTTCTCAAACTCAGGGTGATCAGCCACATAATTCAGTATTGAAAACCAATGTCCAGGCGGAGTTTCAGAATCTGGACCATCTGCCCAAAATTCAGCGAGTACCCGGGCATAATCTCCTCTCGGAACCATATTAGGAGCATAAGGTTGGCCCGTGACGGGATTGACGGAATGACCGGTTGATGCCGTCCCTCCATTCATTTGATCATAAAATGTATCATAATTTGAAAAGTTGGTGGGCAGTGCGGTAGAGTTTCCTGACACCCCCGGGGAAATATCCCACATCACATTATCGGTCGGGTCCAAATGAGAAGACCAAATTCCAACCATGGCTACTCCCCAAAGATAATCTTCAGTTTGAGCGCCACCATTCAAGTCCGTATTGGGTGGTGTACCGGGATCATGGTAGACGTGATAATCGTATCCATCTCTTTGATTGATGGTAAGATCCGAATCAGACAACGCAAAAGAAGAAACAACACCCCACTCCGGACTCAAAAAGTCTGGTGTAGAACCGGGAATGATATTTCCACTTTGATCAATGAATAAATCGAGTGTTAGCGGCTGCCATCGGTTGTAATCATTAATGGTCGGATTACCGGGATTATCGATTATCAGGGGATCATTGACTGGAGCATATGCTGTATTTCCATAATCGTTTTGTTCGTTTGAGCCATCTTGCAACCCATAATTTATCATGCATTGGGCGATGTAGTTTCCGAGTTTGACAGGGTCACCGTCTGAGTAATCTACGGAACTAAGGTTGATATCATACCCCAACTCCGTCATTAGATTATCATAGCCCTGTTGCAGCAAATCTCCTTCCGGAGAATTTTGAAACCTATGGGATAAGAGTCTGTACATAGCATAACTCAGCGCAGTTTCCGTTGATTCTTCGGGAGGAAGGTTGGACGCAAAATCGCTAAAATCACAAGCAAATCCGTTCACTGTATTACCCAAGAGGTAATGACAAGCCGGTGTATGGAAGGTTGCCCATGCATCCCACATTGCTACTGAAGAATGGAATAAATTTCGAGCATGAACGGTAGGCCGGGCAAAATCTTTCCGAATAGATTCAAGCAACATCTCATTCCATTTTCGTGCAATATTCAGATTGGGGTCCACCGTTGGAAATTCCGGATCTTCCACACAATTTGGGTCTGGATTGGTAGGACATTCGTCGCAAGCATCGGTGATGCCGTCCAAATCGAAATCCGCACCGCCGGTGGCCAATTCGCAGTTGTCGTTCAGTAGTAGGTTATATCCGGAACAACGACCAATGAAGATATCCTGTAACCCATCATTATTGACATCCAAAAAGCAAAAATCGTAAGAATTGCCTTCCCAAAATTGATTTCCGTTTGTGTAGGGATCGATAATGTTTCCATTGTCATTTTGCATAATGGCGAATGTACGATCGGAGGTGCAAGGCGGAATATCCACATCCACATCCGCAATGGCAAATTCAATATCTCCGTCGACATCTAAATCGGCAGAGTGTACATTTCCACCAAATCCGGTTATTCGGGTCGAATTGATATTGGTAGAGGTATAGTTAATATTGCTATTGGGTGTGATATTCCCTGCAATCATTTGGTAATCGATGGCATCATCTACGACGTATACATCCAGCTTACCATCCTGATTGATGTCAATAACATTAAACATATACGATGCATTGGTAGAACTGATTTTTTGCCAATTGTTAAAATTCCCGGTGCCATCATTATATAAAAGAAAGAGACCTTGTGTATTCCAGGGAGCCACCTGAAAGAGAACGGAAGTCTTCACAATATCATTATCCCCATCGTTGTCCATATCATAGATTTCGACTGCTGTACCGAACGCTGAATTTCTAAGGTCACCAAGACGAGCCTGTGATTCATCGGTAAATACACCTGAACCATCATTGATAAAAAGATAATCTTTGGCAGTACCGTTTTGTGCGTAATTCACAAAATATACATCGTCAAAACCATCGCCCGTCACATCACCGGCCCATACCGCACACAGCAGCGTGGGACCATCTGACATAATTGGAAATCGACTTGAAGATTCATCGACAAGGCCCAACCAGTCGCCATTCCCATTATTCCCTTGATTGCGGTAATAGATCGGCTGTTGATTAAAGGTATTGGCCACTACTACATCGAGCCACCCATCGCCATCCAGATCGTGAATGAGCACATCCCTGGCAAAGGAAGGATTGCTGATAAATTCCGGAGCAAATTCATTGGTACGATCAACCAAAACGCCATTTTCATTGATCAATAAAAGATCGGATTTGGGAGGTTCGGTAGAGGCCGAAAATGGTTCTTTTCTTACTACGATGACGTCGGTATATCCATCATTATTCAGATCACCGGCGG
Source organism: Bacteroidota bacterium (assembly GCA_039194925.1). Classification (GTDB taxonomy): domain Bacteria; phylum Bacteroidota; class Bacteroidia; order Chitinophagales; family Saprospiraceae; genus CAJXUU01. The sequence goes on along the minus strand of JBCCVV010000066.1, from coordinate 24,536 downwards.
ATATGTCTTTTTCTTCATCATCCGAATTCGCAACCGATGACAAGACGAGGTTTGTTGAGGTAATATCCTGCCAATCGAGCCATTGGCCCTGTGCAGTAAATGATAGCATTAAAAATGTTACAATAAAAAACCCATGTACTCTTATATGCAGAGCACCTAATGCAATACGCGTCAATATTCTCATAGAATAATGTAGTTTAGAGTTAGTAAAAAGACGGGTGCTTTTTAATTGTTGAATAATCTTAACATACCCTATCTAAAAGGGAAATAGATACTGTGGGTGTGGTTCACTTCGGATCGAAATCACTTGGATTTCAATGGTATATCCGAAATGAAAAATCAATCTATAAAATAATAATTAAGATACACCTTGAATTTCTAAAACTGTAAAGTAGGATACATTTTAATTTTTAAGATCGTAAAATTGGACAATTGATGAATGGGTTCGGGAAGTATGGTATAAAAGGCGAAAAGAAGTATATTAAACCCATTCCGGATTCTATTAATTCTTGTTCTTCTGATTCAATTCTTCTTCATAACTGTCAATTAATTCATCCCCTTCACGTGGTGCTAATTTAAAGCCCAACCAAACTCCGGTAACGACTAAATGCAATACGATTATGGCAAGAATTATTTTCGTGACCATTCTAAATAAAACTAAGAGTTTATAACGAAATGCACTTGGAGACAGAAGTGTAATAGGTTTGTGACTTTTGCATCATTAGATCAATAAACGAGAGAGAGTGTCTCCTGACCTTTACTCGTGTTAAATTTATCACTCCCCGTTTTTCCATGCAATATACCCTCCCACTAAATTATTGACATCAGAAAAACCAAGACCAGCCATTATCTTGCTGGCCGTCACGCTTCGTCTACCACTTCTGCAATAAAGGATGTATTTTTTATTCTTATCCAAACTCTTGAACTTCTCTTTCATTCCCAATCCCAATTCAATTTCCAATGGTTGTCCGATCACTCCGGCTGCGATCTCTTTGGGAGTGCGGACATCAATGAGAATGGCATCTTGTTCCTTAATCAAGAAACCCAAGTCTTTTACATGCACATCGGTATAGCTTGAACTATTCTTTGATCGATAATACATGACAAATCCAATAATGATGGCTCCGATTGAGAAAATATAAACTAGTGCTTTGTCAACCCAAGTATGATGGGTAAAGTCTTTTAAGTTTGATACGAGCATCTTTGGAAGTAAACTGCCAATCCACCCCTTTTTGATTCTTATTTCTATACTTGACCCATGCGGCTACTTCTTTCTTTAACTGATCTTCATCGGCGATTCTATTTTTCAGGCCACAACGGTTTAATACACTTAGTTCACATTCGGCTACATTTAACCAAGAAGCATGAGGTGGTGTACGCACAATCTCTATTTTATTGATGATGGATCTAGCTTTTTGTGGAGGTAAGATTTCATAGAGTGAACTCAGTTTATGGGCACTTAAATTATCTTCTATTATCGTTATTCTGTCGACATTCTTATAAGGGCCTTCTACAATTTGCTGTATCACTTTTGCATACGTTAAACTGTTGTGATTTTCTTCAACATATACTTCTCTATATCCTCCTAAAGGCTCTGTTATCAGATATAGCGACTTTACTCCTTTTCGTTTATATTCATAATCTTGATGCCAGATCCCTTCAGCATCTATAAAACTAGTGTTGACTTCGCTTATTATTTGTTTGGGCGATTCATCTAAACACAGTACCGGATGGTTTTTATTATAAGGGCGTTCATAAACATCTAAGACCCCTTCCATCTTACATACAAAGTCTGCTCCTCCTTTAGGAAGCAGCCACCCTTTTACTTTCCAAGGTTTAATTTGGTTTTTTTAAGAATACGTCGTACAGATTCATGACTTATCGATTCTACATAATTTAGCTCTACCATTTTATCTGCTAATAATCGTAAGGACCAGTTAGAATCCCTGATGGTACTTCTCCACACCGTAGCGCTACCAATTGAGATTCTACGCGCCCATCGAATATTTTTTCCTTTTTAATTTCTTGTTTTATACCGTACAAAGCAGCTTCTAATCCACTCTCCACAAAACGTTTACGTAATCGTTCTATACTGGGTATAGATATGCCGTAGCACTTTTCTATTTTACGATCACTCCATTTCTTATCTCCATTCTCATCCGAAGCTAACAATACGTAACAGCGTTTCGCTCTAGCCGTTGTTTGACTATTGTTCTTTAGTATCGTTTCTAATAAAATTTGCTCCTCTGTTGTTAAGGTCACTCGGTAAATCTTTGCCACTTTTTATTTTTTTGTCGTTTATAAAAATGGCTCTAGTTATTATTCTGTTGCTGATTCTTAAAGGTAAGTCTTTTTTTTAATACCCATCAATCTAGGGTTGACACGGCACTAGTATCCGTTCATCCATAGTTCAGGATTGTATTCAATTTTAATAAGTAGTAAAGCGATTTAGAAATTGAAATGATTTAAAAACATAATGATCACTAAACAGCCATAGTTCAAATCCTATCGTCACAATGTATTTTGTCATCATTTTGACCAAAAAATGCCGCCAAAATGCACCTTCTTCATACATCTAGACCTGGATTGCAATCCTGTGCCTAGATGTTAAAGCCCTACAGCTTTTTTTATTTGAAGTTATATTTTGGGTGTGTAGTTACGTATATTTTGGAGTCCTTTGCAATATCTTGAATGCCAGCATATCGCATTTTTATTTGGCGTATGTATGGCTATTTTTCTCAAAACATGCCCGAACTAACCTTGAGAAATGGGCTCTGTTTTCATCGCTTTCTCTTTATCATATCGCACATCCAAATGGATATACATGGATCTGGAGATTCGCATGACGAAAAAATAAGAAAGTGCTGAGATAAAAATGAGCAGGGCAAAAGAAGATTCCACACTCCAATCCAAAACCAACATACAAAATCCAACAATGGCCAGTGCGGTCCATGCCGTCCAGATATACGATATAAACATAGCACCAAAATAGTAGCCCGGTTCCGGTTCAAATCGCTGACCGCAATGCGCACATTTCTCATGCATATTCAATGGTTTTCTGATTTCAAAAGGCTCTACAAAAAGATCTCCTTTCCTACATTTAGGACATTTGTAATTCCAAATACTACTGATAAGATTCATATGATTCTTTTTTAAAATCCTGTTGCAAAATTACCTCAATTCGATCAATAATAATGTAGTTTGAGCTACATATACTGTGTGTAAATTTTATAGTTCTAAAGTCAACGTTGACACGCTTAATGCCACAATCGTTTCTTTAGTGCTCCATATGTGAGGGTCCCCAATAAAGCACTGGCAATAATCACTAGTATGACCATATAACCATGTCCTACCAGGGTGTACAAAGGTCCGGGACAAGCACCCGTCATGGCCCAACCCAACCCAAACAAAGATCCGCCCAATAAGCTCGCCTTGTATGTCTCGGGCTTTGGCTTGAACTCAATACTTTTCCCTTCCACGTTTTTCATTCCTTTCCTTTTAATTATATAATGCATTCCGACACCAACTATCACTGCAACGCCGATTATGCCATACATATGAAAACTTTGAAAACGAAACATCTCCTGTATTCTGAACCACGACACAGCTTCTGATTTTGTCATTACAATTCCGAACAAAACACCTACCAATAAAAACCTAAGTAATTTCATAAGTTATTTATTTATAATGAAAAAATGAGTGGAAAAATCAAATGTGTCATCAAGAGCCCTCCTATAAAAAAGCCAATTACAGCAACGAATGAAGGCAGTTGTAAATTCGACAATCCGGTTATAGCATGGCCCGAGGTACATCCTCCTGCCCATCTTGTTCCGAATCCAATAAGGAATCCTCCCAGCACCATCAAAATAATTCCTTTTAGACTCAAGAGGGATTCCAGATTAAGGACATCGTGTGGAATAAAACCTGCGCCTTCCGCAGTAGTCTTTGGGGCTTGAATCCCTAATGCTGCCAGGTCTGCCACGGTAGCCGATGAGATTTGTACGGGTTCCGGACTTGCAAAAACGGTAGATGCGATTCCCCCTCCTATAATGGTACCAACCACGAACATCAACAACCAGGAATGGCTTTTCCAATCGTAATTAAAATAATCAAATCGCTTGCCCGCTCCGCCCAAGGAACATAATGCCTGAAATGAGGATGAGACGCCAAATTTTTTTCCCAGGTATATCAAAAGAAACATGACAAAGGCTATGGCAACACCTGAAATCGACCAATGCCAGGGTTGACTGATAAATTCTATGACTTTCATACAATTGAATTAAGGGTGTAAAAAAAAGCAATAGTTTTAGAGCTTTCTGTGATTTTGGTCACAGTTTAGTGATAATTCACCAAATTGGAGTAATCTGAGACGTTTCTAATTCTTTTCGTAAGAAGTTATCTAGCAAATTGGGCATGTAGGTATGATGCACTTTACCCTTTATAAAGCCATGATCCTTATCGCGTACAAAGGCAGAACGTGGTGCAATTCTCCCCACCTCATTCTAATTTTAGCTACTTTTTATAGCATTGCAACAAGATGGCAGGACAGACAAATTCTGTCAATTTGAATGTATCGCTTTATTTGACAGCCTTGAATCCGCCTTCTACATCAATCCGGTTTTGAAAAGTATACGTTTATAGTCTTAGTTTTGCCGAGAAACAGAAAGTTGGGTAACTGTACACGCGTGATACAACAATTAATTCTTTTTAAATACATGAATTTCGTTTAATTCAAACTGGGAAGATTCATATGAAGCAGATCTCCTGCAATTTTGCTAAACGTTTGATTCGCTCTGCGATAAATTTGGGTATGGATCTTTAGGGTATCTAAAAGCCAGGGGTAAAGTCGGGGGCGCAGTTCATTGGCTTTGATATTCAAATAATAGGAAAGCATAGAAATGCTATGACTGCTGGTCAGCCATAGCATTTTTGAATACGAAGTCTTTTTTGCAACTTCTATATAGAGATTGTTTAATCCTTTTATTTCGGAAAATCTTTGATTTTGCAAAGCATCTGTTACGATTTGGTTGTCGTCTGCAAGAAGAAATGTAACCTCTTTTATTCCCTTGGATTCAATCAAGTTACTTATTTCATCAGAAACGGAAAGATCAAATGTTATTGAGTTTCCAAGTGTTGTGACGAAATAGTTATCACCTTGGAACGTCTCGTTCACTATCGTTTCCAAATGATCCGTAGGGCAGATAAAGTAAAGATGTTTGTGCATATTCCGCAATTCAGGTTAGAATAAAATCAGAACTATGCCGCATCCAGACTCTTCAGATCAATTACTTCAAAATTTCGAGTATCGAAATAATCGTCCAGGCCGTAGTCCGTATTGATAATAATTCCCCCTAATAGTGTTACAGTATCAACATGAAATTCATCTTTACAAGTATGAATATGCTCATGCACTTTTTTATCAATAATCTCATACGTAGCTTCTGTAATTGCTTTTTGCGGATTATCGCTAGCCAGAATATCTTCCCGATAAGGAAGTAGACTTTCTTCCAATTTCATCTGCTGGTAATCATCATCGCTCAATACCGGTCTGTAATTACTATCTTGAAATCTACTTAGCGCCAACATCAACGCACCACAGGAGTTCCCCGTTTCTTCCATACGTGGTCGATACATTTTGCCCAATTCACCTTCCAGCGTAATTCCAATGTGCGGGCCATAAAAAATAAATGCACTTCCTCCATCCGGAATATGATGTGCAAAGGCAGTCATACCCGTCTGGCCCGTAAAAGGTAAACCTCCTAATCCTCCCATAATAAAAGGACCAAACAGCACATTAAAAAACGTAGTGGAAGGGACATTAATATCGTCGGAACACACGGAAGTTGCCATCAACACTTTGGAAATGTCAATGTTATGTTCTAGTTGCATTTTACCTAAGAATTGGATGGATGTGTCTTTAGCATCCGTAGCATTAGGGAAATGGCCTTTTACGACTTGGTCAAATTTTCTTTGCAGCATTTTTTTCTGTTTTTATGGAATAAATAGTAGTAAGAGACGGAGGAATTTGAACCACTTTCCAAGACACCTCCATTGAATTAAAACTTACCTTCTTGTTCACCGAAGCGAACAAGAAGGTGTATTAAATCATTCGATGTGAATATAAGTAATTTTTATAGATGCAACAATGTTGCATATGCTAAAATTATCATAATATAACTTTGTCCAAATTGGGAATTTGTCTTAATACCTCTGAAGAATAACGTTCGCCTGACGTACCCTGCCCGTCACGGCCATTGCCAACCATTTTGCCAGCTAATTTTTGATATCCATGGTGATATTCCTATAAATAAAAGGTTAATCAGAAAACTTTATACTTTGAACCTAATAGGAATAAATCGCTTCTCCATTGGAAAAATCATTTACTCTTAAAGCTATCTGAACCATTGTACTATAGATATATGGAAAAACAAGATGATAAAAACAATAAATCTGCTTATTACCTCAAGTTGGTTGAGCAATTAATTTTGATTAATAAAATATGTATTGGAGCGTTTGTCCTTATTATCTCATTGCTTATCATATTGCTTTTTTATCAAGGGAAGCCTATAAATAATGATAGCTATAATTAAAATATTGAGTACTTCACTAATGAAATTGAAAAGAACTCAAATAGAAATGATGAAATTGAAAAGTTGTTGAGAAATTTAGTTGACCTTCAATCAAAAGATAGCACTATATTACGTGAAGAATAACAAATAACTTGGTTAGGTTCCTTTCAATCAAAGCAATTGAATCAGGCCTTCTTCGTTTTCCATAATCCGTACACCATAAATCCAATCCCAACCGCAATATAGGGAAGGCTCAAAAGTTGCCCCATATTAAATGTCATTCCATCCTCAAACCCAACCTGATTTTCTTTTACAAATTCAATTAAAAATCTGGCGGTAAAAAACAAAACGGCAGCAAAGCCAAAAAAGAATCCATTTTTGAATCTATCTCTCATTTTGAAATAAAGAAACAGCATAATCCCCGTTATAAAGAAGTAGGCCATCGACTCGTATAATTGGGCCGGATGTCTGGGGATCGTATCAATGCGTTCGAAAATAACTGCCCAGGGTTTCGTGGTAGGCATCCCTATAATTTCAGAATTCATAAAGTTGCCCAGGCGAATAGATCCCAAAGTAACACCGGTTACGATAGCGATCAAATCAAAGGTATCGATTATAGACTGTTTTGTCTTTCTTGCATAGAATACGATGGCGATCAATAATCCCAAGACACCACCATGACTGGCCAGGCCCTGATATCCGGTAAATTTAATGCCTCCATCCGCTGCAAAAGAAATCGGTAAAATCATTTCTATTGGATGGGCCAAATAATAAGAGGGCTCATAAAACAGGCAATGTCCCAGTCTGGCTCCTATTACAATGCCTGCCATACAATAAATGGATAGCTTATCCAGATTCTCGGCAGTATGTTTTCTTTCTTGAATATCTTTCCCAAAAGATAAATACTCAACATGATCCCTCCAACAAAAAGAAGTCCATAATACCGCAATGAAATACCAAAAGCATTAATGATTTCGGGGTCAATATTCCAATGGATGTAGTTTAACATCATAACTTTTTAATTCATTTCAGAAGGTCTCGAATCGGCGAGTATCTGTATTGATTTCTTTTTGTCTTCAAACATTTTGGTTTATTCCCTTTGAAAGGAATAACCATCATAATTGATTGAGTCTATTCATTTTTTCAATCAAGTCTCCCGTAATCGCTACTACAGCTGATTTGGGAATTTTATCGGCATCAAAAGGCCAGGTACTTGTTGGGTTGTTCAGATCTCTTGTCTGATCTCCCGGATGCTGAACGCTTAAAAATAGGGTCTTGCCATCCGGCGAAAACCAGGGTCCTGTGAATTCAGCATCTTTCGGTGCGGTGGCCACTCGAATCACCTTACCCGCTTCTCTTCCGTATCTCGGAATGACAAATAAACTGTTGTTTTTAAACGGTTCATACGGGTACTTGGGATCGTTCATGGCACTTCCCGATATATCTGAAGTAATCCAAAGATTTCCCGCCAAATCAAAGGCCAGATTATCCGGACAAGAAAACCCATTCTCAGTGCCTCCCGCAATGTATGTAGACGCCTTAAATTCCAAAGCGTCAAACGCTCCATTGGCTTCTTCTATTTTCAGGATCGAACCATGATAATCGTTTTTGCCCTTATTATTGGTCAAGGAGACCAGCACATGTCCGGTAACCGGATCGATTTCTATATCTTCCGGCCGATTGAGTTCCGTGGCACCCAATAGCTTTGCAGCTTCCCTTGCTCGTATGAGCACTTCGGTTTGATCTTTGAACTTATTTTTAAGAATGGGTTGATTTTCCCAATCCAGTGCCAGCCATTTTCCATTGATCGTATCGGCTACGTAAAGCGTTCCTTCTTTTAAGGAACCTGGTTTGGAAGAAACGAATTTATAAAGGTGTTCATCGTTGCTATCATCACCGGTATACGCCACTACCCTCTTATCTTGCAATTCGTACAAAGTACAGCACTCATGCGCAAATCTTCCCAAGGCGATGTGCTTTTGTGCTGCTCCGGTTTTTGGATCTACTTCTACCACCCATCCGTAATGTTCCGAAGGATAATTATAAAAATGCTCCCATCCAAAACTGCTTGGGATATGGGTCCCTATATTATTTTCGTCGTATTCTGTCTCTCCGTAAAACTGATCATAATTCTCTTCGCAGGTGATAAACGTTTTCCAGGGTGTAATCCCCCCAGAGCAATTGCTATGTGTGCCAATAACCGTGGTCTTTCCTTTGATCGGGGTATCCCAGTTTAAGGCAATGGGAGTTTGGGCCGTAATTCTTCTGTTGTGCGGATCATTATGCACAATCTTCCATTTTCCATTCTCTTCTCTAATACGTACAATACTTCCTCCCACTTCATACATTTCTTTGTCCACCTGATCCTTTGTTCGATGCTCAAGCGGATTTTCATATTCCCAGAGATTAAAGTCAGAAACAAATAAAGGATTAACGTATTCGTGATTTACCCATAACAAACCATCTTTAGGATTGGCCTCATCCAATGGAATAAAACAGGTAAAATCATTATTAAATCCGAAGGTATCCTTAGTACTTATTTCTTCTCCCCATCGAATTACCACGTGATAATCCATACCATTTGCCAGCAATAGGTCATCTTTATCCGACGCCGGTATGCCTTCGACTACAAGATTTTTTAGTTTCTCTACCTGTTTTTTGCTTAGCCCAGCAGTCCCTATCGGGGTACTCGTACTTCCACAGTTGGCCAAAAAAGGTGGAATTGCAAAACTTAAGCTGGCTTTTCCCAGAAAGGAAAGGAATTCTTTTCTGCTGTATTTTTTATTGAAATTTTTCATTTGCTCACCTTAGAAACTTTGTAAACCACAATTTAAAAAACTCCAATAGTCTACGACCTTTTAAGGATTTAATTCTTTATTAAATTTTAAATTTCAACGATATAATCCAGAACAATAAACAAATTATAGTGAATCAAGAGACCTCCTAGTTTCTGATTTACGGCATATCATGGGTAAAAAAAGACTTTATTGAAACCCGAATGAAAAGTAAAAAGCCCTCATCGGCAATAGAATCGGGCTTTTTCATTTTATTGTATGTTTAATACGAATTCCAAATCAAAATCTGTATCACCATCAGTAGCCGTAGATGTAGAAGTTTTCACACCGGGTTGGTGTTGCAATCTTGCTAAAAATGTTCCTGCCGTGAGAGGTGTTGATCCTGTAGTCCAACTCGTCGTAAAACCAAAGTTGTTGCCATTACCATCTGAATCTTCGTAGTTGATTGGATCGGCAGCATTGTCAATATTCCCATCACCAGTTGGGCTATCAAATGCACCATTAGTGAAGCTAAAGAAAAACTGGTGTTCATCATCTTCTTCCTGGATTTCCTCACCAATATCTTCAGCCGGATCCGCTACATTATTTGTAATCTCATACGTAAGTCTGTAGGTCTTATTCACACCAAGCGTAATTTGATCTGAAATTTGAAGTTCCTGCACACCTTCCCCGTCTGGGTCTGATGCAGATGCTTCGACTACATCAGAAGCATCTGCTGTATTCGTAAATATAAGTTTCACATCAGTGATAACCTCAGGTGTATTCTCTTCCTCAGGAGCTTCGTCATCATCGCCACACCCAACGACTAAAATACCTAGTGCTAAAAACATTATAAGACTGTAATTCTTTACGTTCTCTAAAACTTTCATTATTTATTTGAATTTTAATTAAGAAAATAATTTATTGAAAAAAGAAAATTTATTCCGGGCTCGTCCGCGAAGTACCTCATCTCATTGAGATAATTTCGATAACGTGCATTAAATACATTTTGAATCGATAGGCCAGCCTCGAATTTATCCGATCTCATTCGCCATCCGACATCCAACAAGAAGTATCCCTCGGGCGCATCCTTGAAGTCAAAAATTTCTGACTCTGTTGTGATATTCACCGTACCATCAATTAAATCCTCAGGCCTCACTGTTCTAGGTGCTTGAAATTGTCTAAAAGTATAGCTTGGATTTAGCGTAAGCTCTGATGTCACAGACTTCCACAATGAAGGTATCTCCCAATCCAATTGATAATTGATTCGAACCGGAGGTTGATTGATGAGGGTTTCATTTTTCTTTAGATTTTGGGACCATAGGTAGCTCATTCCTAATGTACCTTTTAATGAATTGGACCAGTCCTCCTGCCACGAAAAATCTAAACCGAGAAACAAAGCATCGGCTTGATCATGTATAAATACAGGTTGTGGTCCACGTATGGTCCCTATGACCGCCAATGGCCTGTCGTAAATAAAGTTTTGAATATAATTTCCATATCCGGTGAATGTGAAGGTGCTAGAGTTATTTTGAACACGCCATTCATTGATCCACTTATATCCTTTTTCAGGAGACACGTCACTTTCTTCCAATGGTATCACCCGATCTGTTCTGAATGCACCATTTTCATTCTCATCCGTATAATAGCGCAGCAGACCAAAAGACGTTCTAAAACCATGCTGTCCGAAACTAAACAACTCTGACATATTGGGTGTACGCCATGCGGTCGCCAGATTCGTTCTAAACGTATTATTCTCCGAAATCGTAAAGACATATCCAATGGATGATGTAAAATTGGTAAAACTGTATTCGTCCCGGAAGATATCTTGGTTGGGTTCTCTTCCACGAACATTATTCCATTCGTAATCCAATCGAATACCAAATTCAAATGCGCTTCTTCCTCTCTTAAGACTTTCTATTAAGAAAATACTGTAGCGTGAAGTATTATAATTCGGTATAAAGGGTGTGTTAAACGTTCCTGGATTGTTATCATTATTCTGGGTAAATGCTTGAACACCAATCAAACCATCAAACCCGTACCATTCCGGGTGCTTCCAATCCAACTGAAAATCATTTGTAACTAAATCCAGATCAATAATGGGAAATTCCGCATTTCTACGCACATCATATTCTTCTCTTTTATTTAGCTGACTACCAATTCTTAGGGTGAATTTTGCATCTTCCGTATACCACCAATTAACTTCCACTTTCCCTAAATGATGCTGCGCCAATTGATTGGGTTCGTTGATATCATACGAAAAGTCTCTTATAAAATTAGGCACATCAGAATTAAACGCTCTGACAATGGCCGTTCCGCTATTGGCAACAGAAGATCGTAAAACTGCCAGGTTTTGATCCAAAAAACTATAGTAGAGTTTAACATCAAATGTCTTGAGCTTATATCGAAATCCTCCGTTGAAGGACTTTTCCTCTTTACCAGAATTGGTCAGCGAATAATCGGGCGAATGTCGATCTCCAATCCTGGTATAATTACCACCCATGTGATAACTCCAGTTTTCAGCCCCTTTAGAAATCTCCGAATTGAAATAATAACCTCTTCCATTGGTTTGATATCCTGTCCCAAACTTTGTATTAAACGGTCGGGTGAAGTTCAAAGGGTCCGCCTCTACGATTATTGCTCCTCCCAATGCCTCTGCACCATACCGCACTCCGGCAGCACCTTTCACCACCGTCACGCTACTGGCACTAGCCACATCAATCTCGGGTCCATGATCAGATCCCCAATTTTGAAATCCATGTTTAATCCCATTGTTGAGAATGAGCACACGATTGCCATACAATCCATGAATCACAGGAAGTTGAACATTAGTTCCTACGGATGTTACCGTAACCCCCTCAACGGCCGATAATGCTGAAGCCAGTGATCGAGTTGGGTCAATAGAAAGAATTTCTTTATTTAGGCGTTGTTGAGAAATGGATGCGGTTCCCTTTTCTTTTCCTTTTTCAGCTTTTATCGTTACCGTTTCTATAGAATTCACCCCTTTTTTGAGATAGATTGAAACCTGACTGCCCTTTTCTATATCATACTCATATTGATTGTCACTATACCCTAGATAGGAAATGGTAAGTACATTGGATAGATCACACAGCTTATTTAGCTCAAATTCACCATTGTCATCCGTCAAGGCGAATTGCTGAGTACCCTCAATTAGGATTTGAACATATGGCATAGCTTCCTGAGTATCTTCATCCAGGACAATTCCTTTTAAAACATAATTACAGGAGTCAGGAATCTGACTTGAAATCGTGGATATAACAGTGAAGAAGCTAAGAACTGTAAAAAAAAATTTCATCAAATAAGAACTCGATTAACCGGTATTTTTAATCACACATGAAGCCATGAATGCAACATAGTTGCAAGTATAGGAATATTATTTTTAGCCAACAGGCCGAAAATCACTTAATTTTATTTAGACTTAATCTAATTATGTAAATACCATGACTTTTGTATTGCATATTGCGCTTTATCGCCTTAGAAAGTATACCAAACCACTAACGAAAACAATGAACAAAACTAAACTAGAGTCTAATTTTTGAATATTCCGCCTCATATATATTTTCACGATCCTGATAAAATCCGTCCTCGTTCACAACGTACCAATTGGCATTGGTATCGTGTTGGTAGGCTGGTGTAAATACGTCTACTAATTGAGTGAATTCATTTGGCAATATGGAATGGATATTTCCTTCGTCTGCTGTGAGTATACCGACATCGCCAGCCTTTAGAATTTCATTTCCGGTTTCCTTCAAGGTACATTTCTTCACGATAACCTTTTCTCCATCTTTTTCGATTTCTCGGGTAGATGGAAGATTCTCTTCAACGTTGTAATTTTTAGCTAAAATGCTTCCAGAGACTACATTTAAGACACCCGTCATATCAGGGTGGTCATGATGCGGGATGTACTCGCCTTTTTCGAATTGAAAAAGAGATACTTGAAAATCCATTTCATAGTGAAGACTTGCCGACTCAAACCAATCCAGTCTTCTATTCTCATAAGCCTCCATTTCTCGTTTTATGTTCTCAAACATCGGAAAATCACACTTCATAAGAAGTTGCTTCACCTTTTCGGCGTACATTAATTGGTCCCAGGGTTGCACATGTTGCGTTTGGGCCAATTTGGTCAGGCTTTCCAGAAATGCATCCCAATTAAGCGGGGTATCTGGATTCCATCTTTTTTGATTTCCATTTGCACGTTGAGCATAAGCAGACAAAGATTTCAATTGGAATGCAATCGTAGCAAATCCCAAAGCACTGAGTTTAATAAATTCTCTTCGTTTGAAATCGTCCATAAATTATTTATTAACCAAAATGCATATTAAACGATTCATCAATATTCTTGACCAAAATTAGTTTGCCTCTAATCAATTCCTCAATGATTAATATTAAAGAACAAAATCTTTTTAGAGATGAAGGTCCTAAGGAACTACAGCAAGAACAAGCTGACCAACGTATATTCCATTTTGCATAGTTAAGATTCTTTGGATTTCAATCCACCATAAAATTGATTTATCCCGCTACCCCTATACATTGCTTCAATATTACGATTATTTAATATACAATATACTTATGCAGGTTCACACAAATATTAATAATTTAGCGTATTCGCTCTTTGTACAGGCCACTCATCATCATACCCTTTTTTCCATTTTTGACTCGTTAATTCTTCCTCATTCGACAAACAAGATTCCAATTCGGCACGAATTTGGTCTTCGTCCATGTCTTGACCAATAAATACAATCTCATTCTTTCGATCACCAAAGGAAGCATCCCAACCAGACTCTATATAATCCTGATGTTCTAAGTATGACAAATGTCTCATTCTTCTTTCACGCGGCATGCTACTCCACCAAACTCCTGCACTATCTGCTCTTAAAGATCCACCTGCCTGACTCCATGTCATAGCTTGCGCAGGTCGCGATGCCAACCAAAACAGCCCTTTGCTACGAATAATGTTTCCTGGAAAACAGTCTTGAATATACCTCCAAAAACGGTTGGGATCAAAAGGTTTTTTACATCGAAAAACAAAAGAACTGATTCCATATTCTTCCGTTTCTGGTGTATGCTCTTCTTTGTTCAGCTCTTCAATCCAGCTCAAACTTTCTTCCGCCTCTTCAAAATTAAATAACCCGGTATTAATAATTTCCTTGGGATCAACCTTACTGAAGATAGATTCTATTATTCGTGCACCTGGGTTGAGTTTGTGAATTGCGGCCTTAAGTACTCCTAGTTGTTCTTCGTTCACCAAATCTGTTTTATTGACGATAATGACATTGGCAAATTCGATTTGGTCGGTCAGTAGATTTACAATGGTTCGGTAATCTCCCTCGATATCCGTTAGATCTCTATCCATAAGCGTCTCAGGGCTGCCGAAGTCCTTGAAGAAATTGTAGGCATCCACCACCGTAACCATCGTATCTACATAACTAAAACGCGACAGGTCAATTCCGTTTTCTTCATCTATAAACGAAAAAGTCTGTGCCACGGGAACCGGTTCACTTATTCCTGTGCTCTCGATTAATAAATAATCAAAGCGGTTTTCTTTGGCCAACCGTTCTACTTCAATCATGAGGTCTTCTCGCAAAGTACAACAGATACACCCATTGCTCATTTCAACTAATTTTTCCTCAGTTCTAGAAAGGGTATTCTCATTTTTTACCAATTCGGCATCTACATTCACCTCACTCATATCATTTACAATTACGGCCACTTTCAGCCCCTCCTTATTGTGCAGAACATGGTTCAGTAGTGTAGTTTTTCCTGCTCCCAGGAAACCACTTAAAACGGTAACCGGCAATTTTTTTGTATCACTCATTATAAAATCTTTTATACCAATAAATAATATTGCTCAGATGCTGGTCTCCATATAATTCCTTGAACTTTCGAGTTTCCGCGTGGCTTTTGTTTTCATAAATATCCAGTCTCTTCTTTGCAAATGTTTTTGTCAGTGGAATCTTACAATCATTTACGATGCAATCTTTCCATTCGTCATATGTATGTGGTACCATGTTTAAAAATTTAAAAATTCATTTGTATCAATGCGAAGAAGCAACCGTTTTTCGCCGTACTCCTCTATCGTGGGGCTTCGATGAACAATTGCTTTTGTCTCTTCTTTTGGATAAATGGCACCTTTCAAAAGTACAACAGATCCTGTCTTTGCTTGTTTAATCTCATTTTCGTCTATAACAATAGTTTCATTTTCTTTACCGGTATCCAATGCCTTACGATTAATATTATCTTCGGTAAGCCACAGGGTTCCTTGACCTTTATACGTGCATAACATCCTTATGTCATTAACGTCGGTATGAAATCTCCTGCACATGTTGGATTCAACTACTGCCAGTAATAATCGAAAGCTTTTGGAACCGGATATCTTTTTGAAATGCTGTAACAAATTGTCAATATCCTGAACAATCAATGCATCATTACCTAACCCCGTTTCTTCTCTGATTTTCTCAAGAATGGTATTCGGATTACCGCTGGACCGGACCTGGATATTTTCATCTAATAATGGATCGATCTCCGATGATAGATGCTGAATGTCTCTTTCATAGATGGCTATATTCACCTCTTTTTGATGAATTGACTCCAGGACTTCTACAAAGGAGCCAATTGCCCAATTTTTATTAAGCGTTAGAGTTTTCATTGATCTTTTTTACCTGTTGGATAATTGAATTCTTTGTAAAATACGATTTTTAGGATGGCACACTATTATTATTGATGATCAATTTACCGGCTTATCTTGAATCCTGTTCAGTGATTTACTTAAGTTGTACAACATACGTCATTCTCGCACTTGCAATACTTAAGGTTGTATATATGAAGACCTACGATGGCCAAAGCGGGCACATAAATAAAAGCATGTGGAACCAGTCCCCAGTGAAATGATTCGCTCAAAATGGTAATTGCCAATACGATCCAGCTTACCCAAAGCGAGGATTTCACCCAACTTTTGGAAGCGTTTTTTGAGGTAAAATAGATGGCGACAAACGATACAATCAAAAATATATAATCAACCGCTCTCCACCAGGTAGGGGCTGCACTACAGGCCGTTACCGAATATGCTTTGGCTACAAACAAAAATGGCGTAACCGCACAGTGAATCAGACATAGACCACTTGCAAGTGCTCCGACATAATCTGGATTCATCATCTTTAGCGTTATGGCTTTCATTCCTTCTTTTGAAAATATTCTTTAAAATCTAGCTAAATGCAACAGAATTGCAATTATAGTGAATTATTATGAATGCAACAATGTTGCACAAGCAATAGTTGTTTAAAAAGGTGTTATTAAATAAGATTCACGGAAATAATCAGAAAAGAGCTATCTGATCATACAAAATCAATTTTTATACAAAGAGCATTTTCAATACCATCAAGGTTACCACCGTATTTAGCCCTAAACGGATCCATTTTTTCTTTCCAATAAATCGATCACTTACTGAGAGGAAAATAAGCACAGCAAAAACGATGATCAACTGCGCTACTTCAATTCCAATGTTGAAACCAAGCAAAGGAGTGACAATGCTTTCTCCATCGAACAACATGGAAGAAAGAAAATTGGAAAAGCCCAGCCCATGAATAAGACCAAAAAATAAGATAACAAAGTATATACTAAAACCTTTCGGAGTTTTATAGTCCGTCTCGCGGAGCAGATTCCAGTAATTGAGAAAACAACTAATCAAAATAGTAATGGGAATGAGCTTTTCTACAAAACTGGGATTAACGGTGATCACGTCCAGTACGGCCAGTGCCAACGTGATGCAATGCCCCACCGTAAATGCAGTTACTAATCCTACAATTTTTCGAACATCTTTAAACGAGTAAAGCAGGCAAAAAGAAACTATAAAATATAAATGATCCAATCCCTGCGGATCTAAGATATGATCGATACCAAGTTGTATGTAATGTCCCATTCGTCTAACCTGAATTTATTTGGATGATAAATAGTTGGCCAATAATTTTATTCCAATTTTAATCCTTTATTAATTACCTAGAAGTATTGCCTCAACTCTTACCTCTGATAATGAAATTTAACGCTATAAAAAAATATACTCTATCTTGTGCTGGCCGGGATCAATATAGCTTCGGGTTTATTCATACTCAGTTGATACTGCCTCCTTAAGTACTTAATATTGTTCATTTGCAAAGGAAAAGCATCACACAGTAATGTATTCACCACGGTGATTTCTTTTGAAGCATCTAATACGTGAGTCGAATTTAAATTTATTACCAAGGCCAACTGATTTTTGGACATGCCGACAGAATTTATATTTAGCTTTATCTTCTTGTTATCCTGTTTTAAATAAAAACTATCATCTACATAATTTTGCAAAGCCTGGGTACCACTTCCAGTAAGGGTTGAAAAATCAACTTGATCCGGTCCATACATTTGATGAATATGCGCCGTGAGATCATCCAGAAAAATTCTAGTTTCAATTTCAGCAAGCCCCTCCTTATTGATTTTTAATAGACTAAATGTCATTTTCAGGGGATGCTCCAGCGTAAAAGCACTTGAAACAAACATTGCTATGGCAAAAATTAAATATCTTATTCTCATTCCTATCTTATTTATCGTTTCTCAAAAAAGTATGGCTGATTTGTTCATAATTGTATCTTTTTATAATTAAGCACATACCATTCAGACCTAAATGCAACGCTATTGCAATAATAAGAAAATATTATATACGCCGCTTTGTTCCAATTGTCAAATCACAGAATTTAAGTTTATCTTAAATGTATTTCATGTACCCCTCTTTTCGTAATCTGCAATGGCGTTATGAATATCTAAAAACAACGAACCATCACCCATTTTTTCTAAAAACCCCGCTTTAGACAACCGATCCCTTACTGGACCTACCAACCCCGAAATGTAAAATGTAATCTTTCGCTTTTTCAGAAACTTGTAGACATCCTCCAAAGCGTGAACACCCGTACTATCCACGTTGTGAATGTTGCTGGCATCCAATACAAAAAGACGCAATAGTTCTTGATCATCGTCAACAAATTGCTGGACAGAATCCAGAAAATAAGATGCATTTGCAAAATAAAGCTGATCATCAAATCGAAGAATAAGAGCGCCCTCTACCTTTTCGGCCATCTCATACCGATTTACATTGAGATAACTGGTTGAATTTGGCAACTTTCCCAATACAGCCATATGCGGTTTGGCACTTTTATAGAGCACCACAGCTATAGACAAGACTACACCCGCCAATACACCTTCTTCTATCCCCAGGATAAGTGTCACCAGGAAGGTCGTTAGCATCATACAAAAATCCCCCGTATTAGAGTGCCACAACTCCTTGGCTTCTTCAAATTCGAATAAACTTTTTACCGACAATAATATAATAGCAGCTAGGATGGTTTTAGGCAAAAAATAAAACAACGGAGTTAAAAACAGCAGTGTCAAACCGATAAGCAAAGCGGTAAAAATGGAGGCAATTCCGGATTGTGCTCCGGCTTCATTATTGACTGCCGAACGTGTAAAGCTTCCCGACGAAGGTATGGCCTGGAAAAACGAACCGGTAATCTTGGAAATTCCCAGCGCCCGCAACTCTTGATTGGGTCTAATCTTATAATTACCATGTTTGGACTGAAGCACTTTTGCTATTCCAATACTTTCTACAATTCCAATGATCGTTACGGTCAAAACTGTTGGTATCAGGATGGAAATATTTTTCCAACTCAATTCAGGAAGTTGAAATCCCGGTAATCCTTGAGGCACTTCCCTGACGACATCAATGCCAAGTTGGTCTTCTCCCAAATAATAGGTCAGGACCGTACCGATAACGACCACCAGTAAGGGCCCGGGAATGGCTCTATTGATCTTTCGCAGGATCAGCATGATGGCTATACTTCCCAGACACATTACTACGGCCACCCAATTCGTCTCAGTTAGATGCTGACAGGCATACAACGCAGTTTCGTATAAATGGGAAAATCTGGGAATAGAAAACCCCAACAGGTCTTTCAGTTGACTAATTGCAATAATGATCGCAGCGGCTGATGTAAAGCCTATAATCACCGGACGCGATATAAAGTTGACCAAAAAGCCCAATCGAAAAAACCCCAATAAGGTCTGTAGAACACCTATCAAAAGCCCTGTGAGAATGACCAATGAGATATATTCGTACGTAAACGGTTCTGCAATCTGACTCACTCCCGCCATTACCAATAAAGCGGATACCGCAACCGGACCAATTGACATCTGACGAGATGTCCCAAGAACTGCATATAACAACAGTGGTATCAATCCTGCATACAATCCATATATAGGAGGCATTCCCGCTAGCATGGAATATGCCATTCCCTGAGGAACCAACATCACTGCGACTGTAATACCGGCTATCAGGTCTTTCCTCCATTCCTTTTGTGAATGACTGGAAAAATTCTCAAGAATCGGAAAATATTTCTGTACGCTCATATCTGTAAAAGCTCCTTATCCCTTGAAGCAATCAGCAAAAATGCTGAATAAACTTCAATGTCAGAATCTACGCAATGTACAATTTATTCTGTTATGAAAAAGCTATACGATGTTATAGATATTGAGCAAAATGGCTGTATATGTTAAAGCGCTGACTTCAAGTTATTAATTCGTTGGAATCCTATGAGAACTTAAATCTTGCAAAGACCTAAGTCGTATAAAAGCGTTATGATTTTTGTGTATTTTTTGAGTTCATTGTGCTTAAAATATTGATAAGCTACGCAGTGAACGCCTTATGTAAAATCCTACTTTTACATCCAAATCCAATGTCAGATACCAGTATCCGAAATGACCTATTTCAAAGTGGAAGGACAAACATAATCCGTTGTTGGTATCCTGGATGCAGCAATAGCGTCAAACCTACCATGCACATTTACCAACTCTTCAAAACCTCTTGATTTGAGGATTGAGGCAGCTACCGTCGAACGATAACCGCTGCGACAATGCATAAAATATTTCTTGGACTTGTCGATTTGGCTCATATTGTCGTTGATAAAATCCAGAGCAAAATTCTGAGCATTTTCAATGTGCTCTCCTGCATATTCTCCCGGTTTCCGAATATCCAATACATTGATATCCTCTCTATACTTTGAAGCAAAAGTTTCCACATCTATCGTTTCAATCCGATCTACTTCTCTACCCTCTTCTTGCCAGAATTCAAATCCACCTTTTAGGTAACCAATCGCATTATCATATCCTACACGAGCAAGTCGCTTTACAGTCTCCTTATTTCTTCCTCGGGGTGCAACAATCAAAATGGGTTGTGTAAGGTTGGGGATCATGGCGCCCACCCACGGAGCAAAACTTCCATCTAATCCAATAAATATCGAATTCGGGATGAAGCCATTTACAAACTCTTCTTTGCTGCGCACATCCAGGATTATAGCACCTGTCTCATTTGCAGCCGCTTCAAATGCTCTGGGAGAAAGGGATTTGGCGCCCCTTTTCATAACGGCATCAATACTTTCGTATCCTACTTTATTTAGTTTTGCATTTTGAGCGAAATACACCGGTGGAGGCAGTAATCCATCCGTTACTTCTTTAACAAACTCTTCTTTGGTCATATCCGCTCGAAGCGCATAGTTCGTTTTCTTCTGATTGCCAAGGGTATCCCATGTCTCTAAACTCATCTTTTTTCCACACGCCGAACCGGCTCCATGCGCAGGATATACAATGACATCATCCGGTAGTGTCATAATTTTTGTGCGCAGACTATCAAACAACCAGCCAGCCAAATCCTCCATCGTTAAACTGCCTTTTTTCTGAGCGAGATCCGGTCGACCTACATCCCCAATAAACAAGGTATCTCCGGTAAAAATCGCATGAGGTTTACCTTCCTCGTCTTTTAATAAAAACGTAGTGCTTTCAGGAGTATGACCGGGTGTATGCAATATCATAAAACTCACCTTTCCCAATTGGAATAGTTCTCCATCCTCCGCCAGATGTTTTTTATATGCTGTCTCTGCATTGGGACCATAGACGATTTTTGCCCCTGTCTTTCTCGCAAGATCCAGATGTCCCGAAACAAAATCAGCGTGAAAATGTGTCTCAAAAATGTACTTGATTTTTACTCCATTCGATTCGGCTTTAGCGATATAAGGTTCGGTCTCCCGCAGTGGGTCGATGATCGCCGCTTCGCCATCGCTTTCGATGTAATATGCTCCTTGCGCCAGGCATCCCGTATATATCTGTTCAATTTTCATTTATGGTATTTTTATTTTTTCAAGTGTTCTAAATTCCTAGTATTTCTAATTACGCAAATTGGTTTGCAAGGCATATTGGCTAAACTTTCGTTCTGTCTTTTTATCAAAAAAATCAATCGCATGCTGAATCCCAAAAAAGAAATGATCTTCTCCAATTCGTTCTACTATCCTTGCTCGGTGCAAAACATCTCGTAAGGGCCCTTTCAGTCCGGCAAATTGAATGGAAATATTCCTATCTCCGCAAAAATCAATAATTTCTTCAATGGCATGCACACCGCTGCTATCAATGCCATTGATGCAATTCGCATCCAAGACAAATAATTTTAATTGCTCTCCTTTGGCAACAATTTCTTTCTCTATCTTTTCTTTGAAAAAATTCACATTTGCAAAATACAAGCGTGCATCAAATCGCAGTATCAAAATATCTTCACGCACCTCTAACTGTGGAAAACGATTGATATTTCTGTACAACGGTGCATCGGGCAATTTACCTAATATAGCAACATGTGGTTGGGTAGTACGGAAAATGAGCAAGGCAATAGACAGCACCACTCCAATCAGAATTCCTTCCTCAATGCCCAAGATCAACGTACCGGCAAAGGTTGCCATCATCATCCAAAAATCTCCACGATCTGTACGCCAAAGATGCTTTGCTTCTTTAAAATCGATCAATCCAAATACGGCAACCATGATCACGGAAGCCAGGATCGCCTTAGGCAAGTAATAAAATAATGGGGTTAGAAAGAGTAAGGTCAACGCTATCAAAATGGCACTTATGATAGATGCCATGCCCGTTTTGGCACCGGATTGATTGTTTACTGCCGTTCTGGAAAATCCACCGGTAGTGGGAAACGATTGAAACAAAGCACCTCCAATATTTGCTGCTCCCAACGCAATCAACTCCTGATTAGGAGAAATCTGATAATTCTTATGTTTTGCCTGAATCGCTTTGGCCACTGCAATACTCTCCATAAATCCAATAAAAGAAATAGTCAATGCAATTGGTAATAAGGCTTGCATACGTTCAAAATCAAGGCTTGGAATCCCAAATGAAGGCAGTCCATCCGGAACATTGCCCACAATCTTGACACCTTCTTCGTGCCATCCTAATCCCCACACTGCTAATACTCCAAAGATGACGGCGAGTAATGGGCCGGGAACCGGAAGTTTTATCTTTTTGACCAGCAGAATAATTGCAATGGCTACCAAACCGATAGTAAGTGTTTGTAGATTGACCGAATCAAAATTGGAAAATGCATTTCCCAATATCTCATGCACGTGATTACTTCTCGGAATATTAATTCCCAACAAATGTTTTAGTTGACTAAATCCGATAATCAAGGCGGCCGCAGACGTGAATCCGGCAATAACAGGATGGGATAAGAAATTGACTAAAAATCCGAGTCGGAAGATCCCCATAATAAACTGAATCAATCCTACCATCAACGCCAACAAAATGGCTAACCCAATAAATTCATTACTTCCGGTATCCGCCAAAGTACCCACACCGGCAGCTATCAGAAGTGCCACCATGGCAACCGGGCCTACTGCCAATTGGCGCGATGTACCCAATATCGCATATAGAATTAAAGGAATAATCGAAGCGTACAATCCATAGATAGGCGGCATTCCTGCCAGCATTGCATACGCCATACCTTGGGGGATCAACATTACTCCAACGGTAAGTCCTGCAACCAAGTCTCCCTTAAAAAGATCGAAGTTATATGTCGGCAACCAATCCAGGATTGGAAAGAATTGTTTGTAATTCATGGAACCTATTTATGTTATCTCCTACAAGATGTCACAAATTTCGAAAATTTCAATTTTTTGTTTCGTAACCAAGATCACAAAAGGCGAATTTTATTTCGTTCCAGTGCTACAACTCCATTTTTTTCCAATTGTTTGAGTAAGCGTGAAATGGCTTCTCGGGATGCATTTAGATCGTTGGCTATTTCACTATGCGTAGAGATTATCTCATTCGAATTGTGAACTTCGGAGCGTTCTTGCAAGTAGTCCAATAAGCGCTGATCCATTTTTTTGAACGCAATGCTGTCGATTGTTTTGATCATTTCCTGCATTCTGATGTCGTATGACCGCATCACAAATCGTTTCCAACTTGGGTATTTAGACATCCAACTGTCCACATACTTAATAGGAATCCCAATTACCGTAGAATCATCCTCTGCCGAGGTACGTATATCGCTGCGCTTATCCATCATGCAACATGAAAACGACATAGAACAGGTTTCACCGGCATACAAATAATAGAGCAACAACTCTCTCCCCTCTTCTTCGTCTTCGCGCAATACTTTGACAGATCCTTTTACAAGCAGGGGTACCAGTTTTACATAGCTGCCATAATTCATAATGATCTCCCCTGCCTTAAACTCCATAAGAACACCTACCCTGGCAATTTCCCTCTGTAATTCAAGCTCTCCCAAAGTCGGAAAACTTTGCCGCAGCGATTCAACAATTAGTTGATTCAAATCATTCATTATCGGGCATCTAGTTTTTCTTCAATTTTATCCAATCTCTTTTCCAACTGCATCAATTTTTCCAGGATCAAAATATGAGTTTTCTTGGCATCTATCCCAACCGGGCTGCTATCGCTGTGGATCTCCTGTGCAATTTCTTCGTAAAGCGCTTGATCTACTTTAAATTTCATTTCCATAAGGTCTTTGATCAAATAACAAACATAAGATTAAATGGATGTATGGTGGTATAGAATTATTCCAAAATCACATTGAAGTCATATACAATATATGGTAGACTTTCAGCCTACTTTTATTATATTTCCTTCAGCCCAGGGAATAATTTCCCTGGGCTGAAATGTTCAAACCCTGCAGGTTTGCCCTCAAATCTTTGGAAAAACGGAAAAGAATGAAGAAGCCGTTTAAATACATATTAGTGACTACACAGCCATTTGTTTAATCCTATCGTCGTGATGTATTTTGTCATCATTTTTGACCATCTGCGTATCGCTG
>JBCCVV010000065.1:0-28842 GCA_039194925.1 Bacteroidota bacterium | reverse complement strand
TCTAGGGAATGACGCCTGGTCTGAAATGCAAGTGAAAAAGTCTCAAGTTGGAGGACAAAACTTGGTCTTTGTGCAATGAGTAAGGCACAAGTTACTTCAGTTAATTATCTTATTGATTATAATGAGGTAACGGATCTTTACGATTGTAAAATTGTAATTGGTGCAGGATCAGCAATGACCTATCCGCAAAGAATTCAGTTCAACGCTCAATACTCTGTTGTAGTGCCAACAGGGTCTACGATAACCATTGAAGAGCTTCACAATCCGCTTGAAAACAATCAATTCTATACGGGTACTATTCCATGTATTTGGGATTTTGCACCAGCTGAGATTTCACCTCCGGTACAACCAGAAGATGATTTTCACCGTTTCTTTCCCAGTTTAGTGCCCACCAGTTCGTACAACAATTTAATGGCAGGAGATACCGTTACTTTATTCTCATTGGCTGTTGATGGAGTTGGGTCGTGTCAGAATGTGGTTAGACTTTTTGAAAACGGTGTCGATCCATCTTCACAAGAAATGCCTACAGGAGCGGATTTTTCCAATGGATTTACACTTGGTGGTATTAACCAAATATACAGCGGTAATCTACCTTCATCCACAGCAGGAGATTGGTCCGTTTCGTTAGAAAATCAGGAAATTTGTCAAGGGGCTTGTATTGAGCTCACTCCAGAAATAGAATGTAACCCAGGAGGGTTGACCTACCTATGGAGTACCGGTGAATCAACACTTACTATTTTGGTGTGCCCTACTGAAGAGACTGAGTATACGGTAGATATCATGGGACCTAATTCTTCCATGAATAGCGTGAGTAGTACTGTATCCGTTGCTGCTGCTCCGGCTGTAGTTTTAAATGGACCTGGAACCATTTGTCCAGGAGCAACTACAATGGTTACTCCAACAACCGGTGGGTCATGGACTTCGGATGATCCCGGAATAGCAACGGTCTTCAACAATGGAGTTGTGACAGGAACAGCAGTGGGAACTTGTCAATTAACGTTTACAGATAACATCACAGGTTGTACTTCAGAAGAAATTGAGATTACTGTATTGAGCCAACCGGTTGCGACTATAACCGGTTCGGATTCTATCTGTGTGCAAGGAACAACTACTTTGACACCTAGTACAGGTGGAACATGGACATCCAGCAATCCTTTGGTTGGAAATGTAGATAATTCAGGAAACGTAACCGCTTTATCAACGGGTACCGTAGTATTTACATTTACGGATCTTGCTACGGGTTGTACTTCTATGCCATCCGATACACTTTGGATACTTGCAGATCCTGTTGTAGCATTTATCGGCGATGATCGATTGTGTAAATGTGAGACATCTACCGTATCCCCAAATTCAGGCGGCACATGGGTGAGTAACGTACCATCCGTAGCTTCGATTGATGCATACACTGGAGTGATCAAAGGATTAGCGCAAGGTGCTACAACATTCACATTTACGGATACAGTTACAGGATGCTCGGCCACTACTACAGGACTGATTGTAGATCCTATTCCTACTGCAATTGCGGATAGTGACACTATTTGTATTTCAACCACTGCCAATCTATCCCCTTCGGCAGGTGGAACATGGCAAGCCCTAAGCCCAACTATAGCATCTTTAAATGGAGGAAATATAGTACAGGGAAATTCGAGTGGTGATGCAGGATTTCTATTTACAAGTGACGCTACAGGATGTACATCGGATACCATTTGGATTCATGTCGATCCTGGACCATCTACACTACTTACCGGACCGGATATAATATGTCTTGGCGAAACTACGACAATTGAACCTTCTATAGGTGGAAGCTGGGCAAGTTTGGATCCTACAATAGGCACTGTTGATAATTTTGGTAACATTACCGGAGTTGGAGCAGGTATTACACAATTTATATTTACAGATGCTGCTACGCTTTGTACATCGGAACCATCTGTACCAGTTCAGGTTATTCCATCGCCTATCGTATCGGGATCAACTACAAGCCTTTGCATCAATGAAGTAATGAACTTAACTCCTGGAATAGGAGGATCATGGATAAGTAGTGATCCAAGCGTGGCCACCGTAAACGCGTTTACGGGCGAAGTGACTGCTGTCTCTGACGGTATGGTATCCTTTACTTTTACAGAGGCGAATTCAGGTTGTACAGCGACTACTGAAAAGGTCACGGTTCATGAAACTCCTTTTGTGGAATTTACTGCACCAAGCACAATTTGTGCCGGATTTACCACCGCAATAGCTCCAACCTCTGGAGGAGTATGGACCAGTTCAAACGTTGTGGTTGCTACCATTGATAATTTGGGAAATATTACGGGCATTAGTCCAGGGATGGCTGATTTGGTTTATACGGATACCAATACAGGTTGTTCTTCAAAACCATTGATCGTGACCGTAATCGCAGCCCCCGAGGTAAGCATTACCGGAGAGGATGAATTGTGCATTGGAGAGACGACTACTTTAGCACCAACTACGGGCGGAACCTGGTCTAGTGATAATGCTGCTGTAGCCACCGTTGATAATTCTGGTAATGTCACTCCAGTAGGTACGGGTTTTGTGAGATTTACCTTTGCGGCAAATCAATTTGGATGCACGGCAACAACAGAAGAGATAATTGTTCATCAGACTCCAAATACATTTATAAATGGACCGAGTGAAATTTGTATTGGACAAACAACTCAACTAGAACCTTCTGAAGGTGGTATGTGGAGTTCAAGTGACGCAACAATTGCCACAATTTCTAATGATGGATTGGTTCAGGCGAGTTCTGCGGGAATAGTAACATTTACGTGGATTAATAGCGCAACCGGGTGTGCATCAAACGCTAGTGATCCAGTGCTTGTACACCCCTATTCAGAAGCTACAATTACCGATACAGAAATCTGTTTGGGTGAGTTTACGCAATTATCTCCATCAACTGGAGGAACTTGGTCTTCTAATAATCCTGCCACTGCATCAGTTGATAACGCAGGTTTTGTTACTTCCATCTCGGAAGGATTAGTAACATTCACATTTACTTCTTCTTTGTCAGGGTGTCCTTCATTGCCAACTGCTCCATTATTGATCAAGAAATGTACAGGAAGTGAAACATCTTGCAGCGAAATTGGTCCGGATCAAATTTTCTGTGATTATGAGGAATTGAGTGATTTCGGTGGAAATTTATTGGATGAATTGTCTCAGGGAGTTCAGCCGGAAGGAGATCTTTGCGAAGGTGGAGATGAAGTGTATAATGCGCAGTGGATAGGTTTCTATGCATTGGAAGGAAATTATGAAATAGTCATAAACAAGAACAATTGTCTCATACCAAACGCAGGTATCTTACCGGGCATACAAGTAGGGTTATATTCAAGTTGTGAGTTTAATGAAGCCAATCAGATATTCTGTGAAGTGAGTGAGTATATGGATGCCGAAATTCGTATTTCTTCGGATATGCTGGTGGCAGGTACGATTTATTACATGTACATTGATGGGTTAAATAAATCCGTCTGTGATTTTGAAATCGAGGTGGAAGGAGATTACGACAGCACGCCTTGTAATGAATTGTCTAAAGTTACCGGCCTAGCTTTTATTGATAAGAATGAAAATGGAATTTTTGATGTGGGTGAAACACCTTTGAGAAATATATTGATTTCATTATCACCAGGCAATTTTTCAGTTCTTACGAATGATGAAGGAAAATATACAATTGATGCGCCCAAAGGTGGAGCTACCTTGACGGCACTCGCCAATGAGGGAGAATGGAAAAACGACTTTCTGGTGATTGAAGATGTATCCGTTTTTGAAGATTGTGTCGAAGGAGTCGATTTTGGATTTATACCTTCCATGAATACGGATATTTCAGCTACACTTTCTGTGGCCAACACTATAACTCGATGTGATTGGGAGACTCGATTTACTATTACAGTGGAAAATACGGGTTCAAACCCATTCGACGGTTTGATAGAATTTGAATTTGATGAAGAAGCGAATTTCTTTAGTAGTCCTATTCCAAATCTTAATGTGAATGGAAATACTGCTTTTTTTGAAATAGGTGAATTGCAACCATTTACACCTCAGAAATATCAGATCACATTGAAAATGCCTTCAGGAAGTGCCAATCTTCCGGTTTTGGATTTTAGTGCCGAATTAAAAATGCTGAATGAAGACCAGATTGCAGAATATAGCTATTCCGAGCAGTTGAGATGTTCGTACGATCCAAATGATAAACGAACCTTTCCAGATCGGCCGGGCGAAGACAACCTGACTTTAATGGATGAAGACATTGAGTATACGATTCGTTTTCAGAATAATGGAAATGACACAGCATTTAATGTGAGAATTGTAGATGAACTGGATTTCGACGTAGATGCACGATCCGTACGTGTGGTGAATTCCAGCCACGATGTAGAAACGTGTATCGAAGGGAATCTTTTGATCTTTATGTTTGCTGATATTAATTTAGTGGATAGCACGACAAGCTATGAGTTAAGTCAGGGATTTGTGACCTTTAGATGCAATTCAAAAACAGGACGCACAGAACTTACACCAGTGATTAACACAGCAGATATTATTTTTGATACGAACGAGCCTATCGTAACGAATACTACCTTGAATACGTTGGTGAGTGAACTTTGTACCGATGAAGTCAACGAATTGGATGTTGAGATTTGTGATGGTGATGATTATGAAGGATACAATGAATCGGGGACATATACCACTAACTATACAACTCTTTTTGGCTGTGATTCCACAGTAATTATAAATTTGGAAGTGCAGGGAATCACTTATTCATCTCAAGATATACAGCTTTGTGAAGGACAATCGGTTGATATCAATGGTACGATCTACAGTCCATCAGAATCCGTTGAGGTGGTAGATACCATACGCAATGATATAGGCTGTATTACAAATGTAATGACCTTTGATTTTGATGTAATTCCGATTATATTTCTGGATATTGATACTACTATTTGCGAAGGAATGGAATATGAGGGTTTGGATGAATCGGGAATATATACGATAGATTCGTTTGATCCAATGACCGGATGTGATATCATCACTACCATTGACCTAGAGGTATTACCGTTGAATGATCCGAATTGTATGCCAGTAAGTACAGAAGAAGCAGAGATTACCGACATTTTGGTATATCCTAATCCAGCGCGTGATGTAATCTTTATAGAAAGTGGTAGCGACTTAGAAACCATTACCATTTATACATCAGAATTTCAGCTGATCAAAAACGTACCATTAGAATCCGGCCTGTATCGAGTGCAAATTGGAACAGATGAAATGAATAGGGGCATGTATTTCTTAGCGATTAAAGCTGCGGGTAAGATTCAGTATAAAAAGATAATTATTGAATAATGCTTTTTTTGACAACCAGCTGCCATATCATGATTTATCAAGATATGTATTTAATGCTGGAAAGGGCTTTAGATTAGTGACTACGCTTATGTGTTATAGTGTGAAAATCAATAATATAAATTATATTTAAAGCAGAATCTTCTTTCGAAAGGACATTTTAAGTATCCAAATGAGAAGTATTCAACCCCAAATTGAATTATTCGGGATTATTATTTGCATTAAATTAGAAGGTGCACCAAACCAATTTTGAATCATGAAAAAGCATATCCTTCTTCTTTCCCTACTATTAGGAGCAATTAATTTTGCAAGTGCTCAGGTATTGGAGCTTAACTATCTAATCGAATACAACGAAACATCAGAATTGTATGATTGTAAGATTGTAATTACAAATGGTCAGGCAACTACGTTTATAGAGCGAATTCAATTCAATACACAGTACACTATTGTAGTACCTCATGGTACGATGTTATCGATTGAAGAACTACACAACCCGATAGAAAACAATGGACAGTATACCGGAACGATACCTTGTCTTTGGGAGTTCGGGCCTAAAGAGTTAGCTCCTCCAACGGCTTCTCATCTGGATTTTCATGCCATTTTTCCTAATTTATCCCCTCCCAGTTATTACAATAATATTTACGCTGGCGATACAATCACATTATTTTCTGTTTCTGCGGATCTGGATCCCTGTAGCAATTTGATTCGTCCCTTTGAAAATGGTATTGATCCTTCGTCTTTTGAAATGCCATCCGGTGGAGATTTTTCCAACGGAATGGCAATCGGAGGTCCGGATCAGAAATACGACGGCAACCTTAAATCTATATACCGAAATTATATTTCACCAAATGATACCCTACATACATGCATGGATCATTGTATTACCTTGTCTCCGACCATACCGTGTTTTACGGATCCTCTGGAATATGAATGGTCGACGGGTGAGACTACGGAGACTATCGAAGTTTGTCCTTCGGAGTCAACTAGTTATAACTTATGGTTGAAAGATGAAGATGGCAATTATTTGGACTCCATTCCTGTAACGGTTGAAGTTGACCTTATTTATATTTTCACAACAAAACGGGAAGCATGCGCAGGTTCTTCTATACTATTGGAAGCATGTCCTGCATCAGGTACCTGGGCTCAATCTTCTGCTAATGGCTTTGGCGCTTCATTGTCACCACTTCCTGGTGGAATCGTTGAAGTAACCTTTAGCGAATTTGTGTCTGGAACATTTGATTTTATTTATTCAATTCCAGGGCTAAGCGATACAATTAGAATTACGGTATATCCGGCACCTCTCGTAAATATTTCAAACAATCAACTTTGCATCGGACAGACGGCAGAAATAGCATCGAATATTCCTGGTGGAGAATGGCAAAGCAATAATCCTGATATTGCCTATTACGATGTGTCCCAGAATGAGGTAATCGCCTTAAGTCCAGGGGATGCTACATTTACGTATGTGTCACCCTTTGGTTGTTCGGCAACGACGGGTGTTTTAAGCGTAACAACACATATAGATGCGCAATTTACTGGACCAAGTGTAGTATGCGTTGGAGATACAACTTTTGTAAGCCCAACCAGTGGAGGTATCTGGACTTCTTCGGACGTTTCTGTTGGAATAGTAGATGATCAGGGCATTGTTTATACCAATAGTCCAGGAATAGCTCACTTAATTTTTGTCGATTCGTTTAGTGGCTGTCAATCGATTTCCCTTGAATTGTACGTAGATCAACCTCTAACCGAATTGACAGGAACGAATAGAATTTGTATAGGAGAAACAACTACTTTGTATCCATCATTCGGGGGAAGTTGGAGGAGTTCAAACCCGAGTATAGCCACCATTGACAATTTTGGAAATGTAACGGGCGTAGGTGAGGGAGAGGTCTATTTTGTCTTTACAAATGCCACTACACTCTGTGAATCTCAACCATCCGAAGTGGTTTATGTAAGCACGGTCAATACTATTGAAATAGAGGATGAAATACTTTGTCCCGGGGAGAGTACAGTACTCATAGCAGATGCCATTGGTACATGGGCGAGTGACAACCCTTTTGTAGCCACTGTTGATGTTAATACCGGAGTGGTTACAGCCTTAAATGAAGGAACTACGGGATTTTCTTTTACAACAAGCGCAGGATGCACTAAGAGTAGCGATCCGATTTCGGTAACTGTATTATCCAATCATGCTGAAGTCACAGGATTGTCGACCATTTGTGTGGATGGCACAACTTCACTTTTTCCTGCTACTGGCGGAGTCTGGACATTTAATGGTCTACCCATTGTCTCCATTGAAAATGGTGAGGCGACCGGATTGATTGAAGGTACTACAACTTTGACGTTTACCTATGATAATACCGGCTGTGTATCAGGACCTGTGCAAATAACGGTAGCGGATCAACTTGAGCCCCCGCTAATTGAGTTCAACTTTCCGGTATGTGAGGGAGATGATCTGATGTTTTCCACGGATTACATTGAAGGGGCTTTATATCATTGGACAGGACCCAATGGATATACTTCTTCGGACCAAAATCCGTTGATTCAGAATGTTAATCCAAGTGATGAGGGAGAATACAATCTATACATAACTGTGGATGGATGTGAAAGTGGCACTAGCACCA
Organism: Bacteroidota bacterium; assembly: GCA_039194925.1. Taxonomy (GTDB): domain Bacteria; phylum Bacteroidota; class Bacteroidia; order Chitinophagales; family Saprospiraceae; genus CAJXUU01. The sequence continues at coordinate 20,884 of JBCCVV010000065.1, read as the reverse complement.
TTTACGCAGAGGTGCTTCCTACACCTTCCACTCCAAACGCAGATTCAAATAGTCCAATCTGTGCGGGAGAAGATTTACTATTGACAACGGATTTTGTAGCAGGAGCTGTTTATAATTGGACAGGACCTGATGGCTTTACAAGTTCGAATCAAAATCCAACTATATCTAATGTCTCAGAGTTTGTTTCCGGAACCTATTGTTTAGAACTGACTATTGACGGATGTCTCAGTGATGCCGCATGTGTAGATGTGATGGTCTTACCTGAATTAACAGCGCCTGTCATAACTTCAAATGAGCCAGTATGTGAGGGAGAAAACATCGAATTGGTTGCTGAACTAATACCTGGTGCCTCTTATGAATGGTTTGATCCAAGTGGCAATCCTATAGAAAGTGGCCCAACCGTTGTGATCCCAAATGCTGAATCGAGTGACGCCGGATTGTATTGTGTAGATGTTTATAATGATGCATGTAACAGTAGTAGATGCATAGCAGTAAATGTACTTTCAATACCACCTACACTCGAGGTTTTTGATAACGGGCCGATATGCGAAGGAGAAGATTTAAAATTGTTTGCCGATTTTGTTTTCGGTGCGACTTATAGTTGGACAGGACCAGATGGTTTTGTTTCTACAGATCAAAATCCTGAGATCTTTGGTACTACCACTGCATCCAGTGGTGATTATTGTGTCGAGATTTCAATTGGAAATTGTGAGAGTATTGAATTGTGTACTGAAGTGATTGTAATTTCGAGACCCGTTACACCCGAAGCTTTCAATAACGGACCTATATGTGAAGGTGACGATTTAGAACTAACGACGCAAGCAGTAATTAGCGGTACATACGCCTGGACGGGCCCGAATGGTTTTACCTCAACCGACCAAAACCCTTCGATCATCAATACCACTCCTTCATTTAGTGGTTCGTATTGTATAGTAGTGTACGTTGATGGATGTGAGAGTCATGTAGGGTGTACCGTGGTTACAATCAACCCTATACCATCATCTCCTATGATATCCAGCAATAATCCCATCTGTGAAGGTGAAAGTATAGAGTTGTCTGCAAATTCAGTTACCGGCGCTATTTATTCCTGGACGGGCCCCAATGGCTTTATATCCTTTGATCAAAATCCTGTTATATCCGATGGTAGTTTATTGGATGGAGGTACTTACTGCTTGGCAACTATTGTTAATGGCTGTGAAAGTGAAACTGTATGTACGGATGTATTTATTAATGACGTACCGGCTATTCCCTCAATAAGTAGCAACAGTCCTCTCTGTGCTGGTGAATCATTGGAATTGACTGCGAATTCCATTCCTGGTGCAACGTATATCTGGACAGGACCTACAGGAATGATCTTTACGGATCAAAATCCTGTAATTACAGGCATTGGTCTAATTCCTGGAGTATATTCTTTAGTGGTCTCGATAAATGGTTGCGAAAGTGATGCTGCAACCACTGTGGTAGAATTTGATTGCATTGAGCCGGCATCTTCTTGTGCGGAAATTGCGGTAGAGGATATCATTTGTGATTACACTATTTTGGATGAGATTTCAGGTGAAATGATGAATGTCGATTCTGGGGGAGATCAACCTCTGGGCGAGTTATGTGAGGACGGTGATGGTGCTCATAATATGAATTGGTATGCCTTTGTAGCATTGGAAGGAGATTATGATATTGTAGCTACGATAACGAATGGAATTCCATCTTACCTTGGGGGTGAGCTAGGTGCTCAAGTGGGTATTTATTCAGATTGCAGTTTTTCGGAAGAGTCGAAGATATATTGTGAGAGTCAACAAACCGGAGAAGCCGAGTTTAGAATTTCTTCGGATTTATTTACTGTTGGACAGACCTACTATCTTTATATTGATGGATTTGACCGATCGATTTTTTATTACTTTTTTGATGTTGAAGGGTTTTATGACAACTCTTATTGTACGGAACTGTCAAAAGTTACCGGAGTAGCCTATGCTGATGCTAATGAAAATGGAAGTTATGACGAAGGAGAAACATTGCTTCGAAATGCATTAATTTCTTTAGAACCTGGTAATCTTTCGGTTTTAACCAACAATGAAGGAAGATATATTATAAATACTCCAAAAGGAGGGGCCACACTCACTGCAAAGATGAATGAAGGACATTGGATCGAGGACGAAATTACGATTGAGGATCTCACGATATTTGAATCTTGTGTGGAAGGGATTGATTTTGGATTTGTTCCCAATCTGTTTTATCAGGAAGCAAAGATTTCAGTCGCTAATTCAATTACGCGTTGTGATTGGGAAACTCGATTTACATTCACAGTAGAGAATACAGGAACCATTGATTTGGACGGTACTATTGAATTTGAATTTGACGATAAGACTTCCTTTTTTGATACAAATATTAATGGATTACAAGTAAATGGAAATATAGCTTCCGCACCAATAGGAATTATAAAACCATTTGAAGTGAGTGAATTTTGGATCAAATTAAAGATGCCTCCTGGAAGTATCTCACTTCCCGTACTTGATTTCAAAACTACGGTATTCAATAGTGCAGGAGATGATTTGGACGTTTATGAACAGAGCGAACAACTCAGATGTTCGTACGATCCGAATGACAAACGAGAATTTCCGAATCGAGAAGGTGAGGACAATTTAACATTGATGGATGAAGAGATTGAATACACCATCCGGTTTCAAAATAATGGAAACGATACCGCTTTTCTTGTAAAGATTATCGATCCACTTGATCCCAATATTGATAAAACGTCAATTCGGGTGATCAGTGCGAGTCATTCGGTAGAAACATGCATTGAAAATGAGACTTTGATTTTCCTATTTGAGGATATCTATCTTGTGGACAGCATGACCAACTATGACGGAAGCCAAGGGTATGTTTCGTACCGATGCAGAACCAAGGAGGGCCGACCAGAATACACCCTCGTGCATAATACAGCAGACATAATTTTTGATACGAATGTTCCCATAGTGACCAATACCACCATCAATACATTGGTAAGTGAGTTGTGTTCGGATGTGGTATCAGAAGTAGATATTGAAATATGTGATGGTGAAGACTACAATGGGTATGACGAATCAGGGACTTTTACCGAAATATATCCATTACAATATGGATGTGACTCCATGGTAATTATAAATTTAGAAGTGCAGGGAATAACGTATTCATCTCAAGAATTACACGTATGTGAAGGCGAATCATTCGAATTGAATGGTGAGGAATATGTCTTGTATAATTCGCAGGAGATTCGGGATACGATATACAATGCACTTGGATGTATTAGCAATGTTCTCATTTTTGATGTAGAGGTGAATCCTGATGTGGCGATAAATATTGATACGACGATCTGTGAAGGACTGGAATATTATGGATATACGGAATCAGGTATATATACGATAGATTCTTTTGATGCAGTGACCGGGTGTGATATTGTTACTACGATCGACCTTGAAGTGTTGCCCATAAGTGACCCGGCTTGTATTGTTGGATTTGAGGAGCAATTGGAATCAGAAATTAAACTGTTCCCCAATCCCGCTAAACAGTATTTTACAATAGAAGGTCAAAATGGGATTGAATCCTTATCCATTTATACAATGACTTATGAAAAAGTAGAGGAAATAATGGTCCCGGAAAATGGGCAAAAAGTCCAGATTTCCACAGAAAAATTGCAATCGGGATTGTATTTAGTTGTGATTGGTACAAATGGAAAAGTATTCTATAAAAGGGTAGTAGTAGAGTAGGTCTTGCCACTGATTATTAATTGTATTGGAATAGTACGAATTAAGGATAGTTGGCATTTTTTTACGTTAGCTTTACGATGGATTTTGTGAGATTTGGAAGATGAAGAGTAGTATACATTAAATCAACCAAAAAAGTACGTTATGAAATGCCCAAGAAAAATTTTCACCCTTTTCTTAATTACAACGATCACCAGTTTTGTCAATGGACAGGCAGGTGTGAGAGCAGGGGTAAACATGGCCAGTTTGAAGATTAAGATTGGATTTTTCGTAGCTGCGGTTACCGAATCTTCCGATAACACTTTTGGAGGGCATATTGGTGTATTTTATAGGGCCAAAATAACAGGAAAACTCTCTATTCGACCAAATCTGCTTTTTACGACTGGAGGTGGAAAAGTTGATGATCCTACGACCGGAGAATTGGCTACTGTCAATGCTTCTTACTTACAAGTGCCTGTAGATCTCATGTATTCTATACCCGTAGGGAAGAATTCTTTGTCGGTTTTAGGAGGTCCATTTATTGGATATCTTCTTTCCTCATCTTCTTCGGAAGGAAGTAGTGAAGAAGATGAATTTACCAGTACCGATTATGGTATTAATATGGGACTACATTTTCAAATCAAGGCAATTGGGGTAGGATTTACTTACGGCTTAGGTTTGGTCAATGTTGTTCCCGAAGAGATTGATACTTCCGGGTTCCTTGGGGATGTTAGTGCCAACTCTCGAATCTTCTCATTGTATTTTACGTACAATTTCTAATACAAAAGATCACCTGCGATTTGCCAATAAAATCGGTATTTTCACGGTATGTTAGATTTGAAATCAATTCGTGAAGATACACCCCATTGCAAGGATAGAATATTTTTGGATAATGCAGGTTCTTCTTTGATGCCAACTCCCGTAATCGAGAGAATAAAATCTTATTTCGATGAGGAAATAAAGCATGGAGGATACACGGCGTACGATATGTACGAGCAAGAAATTCAGGAGTTTTATGCCGAAACGGCCAAACTACTGAATTGTGAAACGCGCAATATTGCTTTTGCCTACAATGCAACCGATGCGTTTGCGCAAGCTTTATTTTCCATTCCATTTGAAAAAGGGGATGTGATCATAACCACAGATGATGATTATATTTCCAATCACGTTCAGTTCTATGCATTGTACAGGCGATTTGGTGTACAAACGATTAGGATCAATACACAACAGAATGGGGCTTTGGACCTTGAACACCTGGAACGATTGATTCGGGAACATGAGCCAAGATTGGTTTCAATAACACATGTACCCACGAATACGGGCAAAGTTCAGGATGTCGAGTCCGTGGGTCGAATTTGTGAAACTCATGATACGCTGTACATAGTTGATGCCTGTCAATCCGCCGGTCAAATGCCTCTTGATGTCAAAAAGATAAAATGTGATTTTTTGAATGTAACCTGTAGGAAATTTATTCGAGGGCCTCGTGGAACTGGATTTCTATACGTTTCAGATCGTGTATTAGATATTGGATATACCCCGTTGCGCTTAGATGGTTGGAGTTCCAATTGGATTGCACCTGCTCGATTTGAATTTCACAAGAGTGCAAAGCGATATGAGATTTACGAGCAATCGTACGCTTGCACTTTGGGCTTGAAAGAGGCCATTCGTTATGCAAATACCATTGGATTAAACAACATCTATGCATATAATCAAAAGTTGCGATCAAGACTACAATCCAACTTGGCTTCTGATGGCGATATTTTGTTTTTGGATAAGGGGGAACGCCTGGTTAATATATTCACATTCCAAAAAAAAGGAATTTCGCAAGAGTCGTTAAAAAAGGCATTGGACGACAACAAGATCTATTTTTCATTTGCCTCACGCGCCACAGCTTTGATTGATTTTGACAAGAAGGGTGTGGATTGGGCAGTACGTTTGTCACCTCATTATTTTAATACCATGGAGGAGATAGATAGAGTATCGGAAGTGATTAAAATGGTGTAGACTTGCGTCTTGAAGTATATAATTACTCCTGATGTGATTTGGGATTCTAAAGATGCCCTGCTTCACTGTTAAATGCCTCAACTGTTTGAAATTAAAGGGAATGACAGGCAGGTGACATCTAAATGTCGTTACAATAACCGGTTTTTGAACGTAGCTTTGTGTCATCAAAAACACAAAAAGAATGACATCCAATTCAGTCGGTAACAATTTGATTTATCAAAGAAAATTAAAAGGATTAACTCAGCAAGAGTTAGCCGAAAAAACTCAGGTTACCGTCAGAACCATTCAGCGCATTGAAAAGGGAGATGTAAATCCGCATTTGCAAACGATAAAGTTATTGGCTGGTGCATTGGATATTGAAGTGGATGATTTATTGATGCTTGAAAATCCAAAAGAAGAGAATATTCAAAAAAAATGGTTGTTATTATTGCACAGTTCTCCCTTTTTGGGGTTCGTAATACCACTGGCGAATATTTTGATTCCGTTGTTCTTGTGGATTCACAAAAGAGAAGACAATTTGATTTATGATTCACACGGCAGATCCATCATAAATTTTCAGATTACCATGAGCATTTTATATGTGTTGGGCCTGCTTGGCTTAGTAACGATTGAAAAATGGGGATTTATATTTTTTATCTCTGTAATTCCGTTTAGCATTTTAGTTATGCTGATCAACATTATAAAAGTAACCAATTCGCTCACCTGTTTTTACCCTCTGGCCATTCCATTTATCAGAAAGAGAAGCAAAATCAACTCAACTAAAATGATAGGACTTTTGGCTATAGCTATTATAGGGTTCAGCAGCTGCAACGAAAAGAAAATAGACACGATTGAACGACTGGATGGATCTTTCCTATCGAAGGATTCCCTTACCTCTAAAATCGAAGAGCTTATCAATGAGGCGGAAGTACATGGTTTGGGCATTAGCATTTTTGATGATAAAGCTACGGTATATCATAAGATGTTTGGGTATAAAGACTATCCACAAAATCAAGAATTTTCGGATACCACCAACATTTATGGGGCGTCATTGAGCAAAGCAGTTTTTAGCATTTTGGTTATGAAACTTGTTGAAGAAGAAGTGATCGATTTGGATACTCCATTGGAGTCATATCTGCCTAGAAAAGTCTTCGAATATGTACCTCAAACCCGATGGCATGATGATTATACTTTATTAAAGGATGATAGTCTTTATCATAAAATTACGGCACGAATGTGTCTTGCCAACACTACTGGCTTTGCCAATTGGAGATGGATAGAACCCGAATTCAAATTGAGGGTAAACTTCGAACCGGGTAGTAGATATGGCTATTCAGGTGAGGGCTTTGTTTATCTTCAGGTAGTGCTGGAAAAATTGACTGGAAAGGGATTACAGCAGTTGGCCGATGAGATAATTTTTAAACCGTTAGGTATGCATCACTCCGCATACGAATGGAAGACGTCTTACGATAAAGATTTTGCTTTTGGACACAATCAGAAAGGAGAAAAATATAAAAAAGACAAGGACAACGAACCGCGAGGGGGAAGTACTCTGGAAACTACGGCAATGGATTACACAACGTTTTTAGAGGCGGTACTTTCAAAAAAACTAATCTCAATTCAATCTTATGAAGAGCTTTTTCACCCTCAAATTCGCATCAAATCTAGGACTCAATTTTATACAGATTCATCCGCCGCTACAGACAAATATGATGACATTAAGTTGAGTTATGGTCTTGGCTGGGGTTATTTGGAAACACCTTACGGAAAAGGTGTTTTCAAGGAAGGACATGGCGATGGATTTCAGCATTATTCCATTCTATTTCCTGAAACGGGCAAAGGAATTTTGATTATGACAAATAGTGATAATGGCGAAAGTATTTTCAGAGACGTGCTAGATGTGGCCATTAAGGACATCTATACACCATGGGAATGGGAAAGTTGGGTACCCTACAAAGAAAAAGAACTTTGATGTCCGGGTTTAATATTTTTGTACCTACTTAGGTGGTTTGTGATTTTTTCAAACAAGTTAACAAGTCTTGGATTATAATCTAGGGCTAGGAATTGTCTAAAAACATAATTTCGGCAACATTTTTGACCAAAAATGATGGCAATATTACAATCAATGTTTTTGTTAATCGATGATCAAAATAATTTCAAATTATTTTATAAAACTATCTTATTCGTTCATACTTTTTGAAGGTATACGAATGCTCATTTTTTTTATCTGGTTCGTGGCGATCCGCTGATATAAGATTCCAATCCGTGGGATTGATTTCAGGAAAAAATACATCGCCATCGGCATTTAAATCTACTTCTGTAAGATAGAGTGTATCCCAAAGATCTTTTGTTTGGTCGTAGATCGTGCCACCTCCGATAATCATGGCTTCTGTTTCTCCATTGTCATAAGCCATTTCCAATGCTTCGTTGATGCTATGCGCAATCAGGCAATTGGTGGCCATGAAATATGGATCTCGAGTGATGATAACATTTGTTCTTTTTGGTAACGGTCTTCCAATGGATTCATAGCAATTGCGCCCCATTAAAATATGATGTCCCAAAGTGATCTTTTTGAAATACTTGAGATCAGCCGGCAAATACCATGGGATGTCGTTGTCTTTTCCAATGACATTATTGTTGGCTACAGCTACTACGCAGGAGATGTTCATAAACCGCTTTTACAGCGGCGAAGGTAAGCAAAGAATGCTTTGCAACAAAGCTTATATTTTACTCAAGGTGACAACATCTAATATTTGATCTGCATGGTAGAGCGTTAGATAATAAATGCCAGAATGAAGTGTTGATACATCAATAGCTTGTAGATCACTTTCTTTCTGTATGGATAGTGATTTTTGAATCTTTCCATCCTCACTAATGATCTCTATAAACTGTATTGGCAATTCTGTGTCCAAAGTAACAAATTGACTGGTTGGATTTCGGAAAGTTATTTACTAGCGAGTTGAATATCTCATCGAAATACGTTCATGCTATACTAAATAAAATGGGGTGAATTTTGAAAGAGCTGCGTAAAATTCCTTTTTTTTAAAAAAAATGGAATCACGAGATAAAATTACCAGGAGTCAAAACATAAAATTTACTGCAATCGTTGACTGAGAAGATCTTTCTCTGGATTTATCAATTTCAGGTTCATCATTTTCTCTTCCAGATATTGTTTTCGGGCAGAAATTTCTCCATTGATGTATTTTTCAATCATCAGACTCGCAATCGGTGCAGCAATATCTCCACCAAATCCTGCATTTTCAACATAGACGGCAATGGCAATTTTTGGATTTTCTCTCGGAGCAAAGGCGAAGAATACGGAGTGATCTTCACCACTGTTCTCAGAGGTTCCGGTTTTACCACAGATTTCGATACCAGGGATATAGGCCAATTGGCCAGTTCCTAAAGTAGTGACACGAGCCATGCCTTCGATGACAGGCTCAAAATGTTGTTCGTCAATTCTTACTTTTTTTGGTCGGGTAAATTCATCATCAAGATTATGTCCTTCTTTCAAAAAAGATTTAACCAAATGTGGCGTGTAATAATATCCTCTATTGGCAAGAATTGCTGCTAAATTTGCCATTTGGATTGTGGTTAGTTCCAATTCTCCTTGCCCAATACCAAGCGATAAAATATAGGTTGACCGCCATCCATTGCGAATGTGCGAGTACAATCGATTATAAAATTTAGAAGTAGGGAGAAATCCACGTTCCTCTGTATGGTAATCTATACCCAGTCTGTTTCCCAATCCAAAATCTTTCAAATACGTAATTAAAGTATCCAAACCGATCCCGGGAGTTGTATATCCATGATTGTCAATAAACTCACGCATGATTTGGTAGTAATAGCTATTACAAGAATGTTGCAGTGCAATGGATACGTTATACGGCGTAGGATGCTGATGACACCCTTGTACATACCTACCTTTGCTATCCACTTCGTATGCTCCGTCACAGTAGATGGTCCTGTTGTGCTGTAAGATATCTTTCTGCATGGCGATGAGAGAGAAGACAGTCTTGAATAATGACCCTGGAGGATATTTGGCCATAACAGATCGGTCAAACAAGGGCTTATATAGTGTATCCTGGCTAAGAGAATCGTATAACACTCCTCGATTTCTATCCAAATTAAGTAAGTTGGGATCATAGGAAGGAGAACTGATCATAGTCAGAATTTCCCCTGTGGAAGGCTCTAATGCTACAATAGAACCCAGCTTATTTTGCATCAACTCCTCTCCATAGATTTGCAGGTCTAGATCAATTGTGCTAATAATATCAGACCCAGAAATGGCATCCGAGTCCAATTCTCCGTTTTCGTAGGATTCTACATCTCTTCCCAGGTTGTCTTTTAGTACATATCCTATTCCTTTTTCTCCTCGTAATGCTTCTTCGTAGGTACGCTCAATTCCTGATCTTCCGATATAATCACCTCGCGAATAAATGTTTTTACTGTCTTTCTCAAGATCATCTCTGTCTACTTCACCCAGAAAGCCGAGAACGTGAGCAACATTTTGATGGGGATAGGTTCGGATATTTCGTTCGATAGGATAAAATCCTGGGAATTTATGTAGATGCTCCTGAAAGATCGAAAATTGTTCCGGTTTAACCCGTGTCAGAAAAGTGAATGGAATAGATTTGTGGTATTGCGGGCTGCTCCAGTTTTTATTCAGGTTATCAACAAAAGTTTTTTTATCGATTCCCAGCAGTGTACAGACTTGAGCAGTATCAATATTTTTTGGAACATTATTATAGATCACATTGATGTCATAGATGGTATTGTTGCTCACCAATAATTTTTCGTTGCGGTCATAAATTAACCCTCGAGCTGGATATTTGATCGTTTGGTCCAAAGTAGTTCGGCGCGCTTCTTTTTTATATTTTTCACTAAATATTTGAAGCTGAGCAGTCTTAGCCGTTAAAATAAACGCACAGAATCCAAATACTAACAATATGATCTTCGACTTATCCGACACTGATTTTATCTTTTTGGTCTGAATATGAGTAAAAACAACATTACAATAATAAATGACGCAATGAAACTGAATATAGTATTCATTATTATTTCAAAGATAAAGACAAATGAGAATGCCTCTACGCTGAAATAGAAAAAAAGATGAAGTCCCAAAAGTATACTGGCATATCCCATAAACCAACTGATGCCCATGGTTTCGATAGTAGGGCTGTCGTTGGTATTGTATCCTTCATAGGGTTCCAACAGATCCAGCACCAATCCACGGGCATAAGCCGTGAAAACCGCTGCACTGGCATGGATGCCAGGACTATCATAGAATAAATCAACAAAAATACCGATCAAAAATCCAAGAAATATGACCAGGGGTCTGGATAGTTTTATGGGCAATAAAATTATAAATAAAGGATAGACAATAAAATGAATGAAGGCAAAATCATCCCAGTTGAATGCTACTCTTTTGAAGATCAAAACTTGAGTTATGGCCAGCAAAAAGAAGCGGAATATATTTTTGATAACAACACTATTCATTCTCTAAATTTTCAAGCTTTTTCTGCTCTTCGGCAAAATTGTTTTTAATGACATAAGCCACTTGCGAATTGGGAATGTTGTTAGCCAATTTCACCTTTATACTGTAGTTACTCGAACCTCGTTCTACTTTAAATGAGGCGATCGTACCAACCAAGATATTCGGTGGAAAAATTGTCGAAAAACCATTGGTAACCACAGTATCTCCAATGGCAATATCCACATGTTTTGGGATGGATTCCAAATGCATAAAATCAGGGTTCATATCCTTCCAGATCAGATTTCCAGGATAGGCATGTGACTTTACAGAACAGCTGATACGGGTCTGACTATTTAGCACAGAAATGACGTGGGAAAATCGCTTGCTTACATCTCTGACGATTCCAAGAATACCACTTTCGGAAATTACACCCATGTCTTTGGTTATGCCTTGATTCGTACCAACATTTAGGGTCATATGATTGTTTCGAAGGTGATATGTATTGCGAATTACATTCGTTGGTAGTACTGAAAATTGAATGGAAGTATCTGGATAAGTGGGTGTTGGAACTTCAATATTGATGAACCTTTCCATCAGTGAAGCATTGTGAACAGCCAAACTATCGTTTACTTCCTGAAGTGAAAGGTAACTTTGCCATTTGCTTGTCTTTCCATCCAACTTGTTGGCGTAGTAATTTGACGAATTAATGAAAATGGACTTTTGGGTCTGGTTGTAGTTGACAATCAAAAAAAAGGAAATGATTGTAAAGAAAATGTAGGTAATATGCGAGCCAAATCTTGCAAATAGGAGTAATATGTTTTGCATGTGGCCCCGGGTATTTGTTAACTATTTCTTCTCTTCACACCAAATTTACATACTTCTTCTATCAATCAAGAAAGAATATCGATGCGAATTTTTTAGTGCTAAACCTGTACCTCGTACCACGGCTCGTAAAGGATCTTCCGCTACATGAACTTTTAGTTTAGTTTTTGCCGCAATTCTAGGAGACAACCCCCTCAACAATGCTCCACCACCGGTAAGGTAAATTCCAGTGCGGTAAATATCCGCTGCTAATTCAGGTGGTGTATCTTCCAGCGCTTTGAGTACGGCCTCTTCGATTTTAGTTATCGACTTGTCTAATGCCTCGGCTACCTCTTCATGATTGGTAAATACTTGTTTTGGAATTCCGGTAAGCATATCACGACCATTCACGGCATATTTTTCAGGAGGGTTGGGAAGATCAACGGTAGCACTACCGGCGTGAATCTTGATTTGCTCCGCTGTTCGTTCTCCAATCAGCAAATTGTGCTTTCTTTTCATGTAATCGATGATATCCATTGTAAATTCATCTCCCGCCGTACGTATGGATTGATCCGTAACAATTCCTGAAAGAGCAATAACGGCAATTTCAGTGGTACCACCTCCTATGTCAATAATCATATTGCCCACTGGTTCTTCCACATCGAGGCCAATTCCCAAGGCTGCTGCCATTGGTTCGTGGATCAGATAAGTCTCTTTGCTGTCGACATGATCAGCTGAATCGAAAACTGCTCGTTTTTCTACTTCTGTGATACCGGAAGGAATACAAATGACCATTTTCAAATGGGTAAAAAACTTTCTTTTTTCTCCAATCAATGAAATCAAACCTTGTATCAGACTTTCTGCCGCTTGGAAGTCTGCAATTACACCATCTTTCAGCGGACGAATGGTACGTATGTTTTCATGGGTTTTTTCGTGCATCTGCATTGCCTTTTTCCCTACGGCGATCACCTCAGTAGTCCTACGATTGATGGCCACAATCGAAGGCTCATCAATAACAACTTGATCGTCTTGAATAATCAGTGTATTGGCCGTACCTAGGTCCACAGCCAATTCTTGTTTAAAAAACCCAAATAAATTCATTAACCTCATCTTTATATAAAACGCTTACAGGCTATGCCTTCAAGGTCTATTCATTTTGTTATTAGAGTGTGAAAGTACGACTCTTTCTACTAATTCAATAATTGAAAATATAGTTTCGCGTACTGATAATCTTTTAAAAACAAGGACGTAACAAACATAACCCTTGTTTGAAGAATATGAAGTGCAAAAATGACACCAACTTATGTAAGATCAAAGAAAAGTAGAAATACAAGTTTAGTTTTAAGGGTTTCCAACTATTATTTCAGTCATTTTTTCTTTGACAAAGTACTTTTTTGCAATGGTTAACAGGTCATCGGGAGTAATCGTGTGTATTCGTTGCATCAGGTTGCGATAAAAGTCAAACGTTAAACCATTTAAAGCGATTACCTTAGTCATACCCGCTACTTTGAAAGGACCATCAATCATATTTAAAAAATTTCCACTTAGATAATTTCTCACCATATCTAATTCGGTCTTGTTCACTTTTTTGGTAGCAAGTAATTCCATTTCGTGATAGATACCATCAAGAGTTTTTTCCAAATACTCATTGCCTACTTCAGTACTGATATTAAAATAACCATCGTAGATCATCATATCGATGCTCGAATAAATATTGTACGTATACCCTTTTTCCTCACGCAAAGAAGTCATTAATCGACTTCCAAAAAAACCTCCCAGGATCGTGTTTAAGATGAACATATCCGCAAAATCATCATGATCCCTTTTAAACAATCGGCAACCAATCTTTACCGCACTTTGAAGATTGTCCTCCGCTTGGATGATTTTACATATTCCATTTGGCTCGACGCTTGGTTCCGGATATTCAAAGGACACCTCTTTCTTAGATGTGGAATTTAGTTCGTCCCTTAACAGATGGCGCACATCTTCCGTTATTTTCCCACTTACGATTACAATTTTATTCGTAGTGCCAAGGCTTGTGGAATAGTTGTCAATCAGATCATCTCTGGTAATGCTGGAATAAATCTCTTCGGAACTGTTGTAACCATATGGATGATCTTTTCCATAGAGATATTCCGTTATAGTCTTGTACGCAACTAACTCACTTTTAGCCTTTTCTACCTGTAACTTTTGAATGCTGTTTGCCTTGTATTTCTCCAACTCTTCTTTCGGGAAAATTGGATTATGGAGCACTTCGGATAGTATGGGTAAGACTTCCTTGAAGTACTTGCTAAGTGTAAAGACTTTGGCATAAGAATAATCCAGACTTGCACCGGTAGATATGTTTGCACCATAAAAATCCACTCCTTCTGCAATCTCAGAAGATGTATATTTTTTTGTACCTTCTTTTAAGAGTCGGGCCGTAGCCCTGGAAACTCCTTTCCTGGCTTCACAAATTCTCCCACCTTTATAGAGCACTTCTATTTGTACCAGATTTTGTGTGCCCATATTTACCTCCAGCAACTCCGTACCATTCGATAGTACTTCGCGATGCACAGGAGGTATATTTAGTTTGGTTATTTTGTGAATTGCAGGTCCTCGCTTACGGTCCACTCTAGTCATGTCTTGCTTCATACACATTAGAATTAAGAATTTATCCTAAGATGAATTCTCATTTTAACAAATGCGAAGTTACAAGGAATAACGCACAGTCTTGCGGAAAGAAAGCGAAATAAATGATCAATTCGAAGGATTATTTTTCAATCGAACTCAATCCAATCCAAACAATTCGATTTATCAATAGTCTTGGGTGTTGCTTGCTAATTCTTTATCATCTTGATAAACAGTAGCCTTTACACCGGTCGAACCGTCCTGTCGTACAAAAAGACCGGAATTAACCGTCTGGGTTGAAGTAGTTTCACTTTCCACTGGCATTATTTCCACTCGTATGTCTCTAAGCTTGGTGTCAGGATTATAGGCGCTGGCGGTCACAGCTATGAAATGTCTGGGAGGAACATCTGTAACAGTAATGTCGTCATCGTAATTCATATCATTTAAATGGTTTAGTACTTGAGAAACATTCATAATAAGAGATAAAATTTAGGTTATAAAATAAATTGGGGTTGATACACCTCATTGTTTTCAACAATCAATAATAATTGTTTTCTAATGTTGTGGCATGGGTGTTTTTACGTGTTTTTACCAAAATTGAGGTGCATAAATTAAATTTTAGATTCGTATACTGCATAAATTCTGCACTGGTCAAAAAGTTGGTTATGTTAATTGAAATAAGAACACACTTACAGTACGGCCACGTTTTAAACTTTAAAATCATACTTTTACCAATTCTTAAATAAAACAATTCATGTATCCGGATTTATCTTACTTCCTGCACGACATATTTGGCACGCCTGTGGATAATTGGGCTTCTGTATTCAAGACGTTTGGGTTGATGTTGGCACTTGCTTTTGTAGCGTGTGCATGGTATGTCAAAGTGGAACTCAAGCGAAAAGAGGAGGAAGGTCTACTTCTCGCAAAAACAAAAATTATTGAAACAAAAGGAGGTATTCGGTTTAAAGAGATCATTTCCAACAGTCTTGTTTTGGGCTTTTTAGGATTGAAGTTGCCCTTTATTGTTGCAAACTTTTCTCAATTTCAACAAGACCCAGCCTCGATTATTATTTCTGGTAAAGGCAATTGGTTGATCGGTATATCGACTTTTTTAGGAATTGCCGGTTACAATTATTACTTGCAGAAAAAGGAAGATGTGAAGCCTGGTAGAAAGGAAGTCGTGGTACACCCTCATGAGCACACGGGTGATATTATCATAGCTGCTGCCATATCCGGAGTTCTTGGAGCAAAAGTATTTTCCATTCTGGAAAATCTGGAAGCTTTTTTTGCCGATCCGATTGGTCAGTTGATATCTGGGAGCGGGCTCACAGTGTATGGTGGATTGATATTTGGGGCAATAACCGTATTGTATTACATTAATAAAGTAGGAATAAAACCTGTCCATATGTTAGATATTGGTGGTCCCGGTATTTTGTTGGGGTATGCAGTTGGAAGAATGGGTTGTCAGCTTTCGGGAGATGGCGACTGGGGTATTGTGGCAGCTGCTCAACCGGAATGGTGGTTTTTACCCGATTGGTTTTGGTCATATAATTTTCCGAATAATGTAAACAACGAAGGCATTTTGATTGCCGGATGCGATACGGAAGCTTATCGTGAGACTTTTACAAATCGATCTTTGGCAGTAGAACAGCGTTGTCAGGCGGCTTGTGGTATCCGCTATTGCCATCAATTAGAGCAAGGCGTTTATCCTACTTCATTGTATGAGATTATCATTTCTTTCTTTGGGTTGGGACTCTTATGGATTTGGAGAAAGCGAATAAAGATCGCCGGGATGGTCTTTGCCTTATACTTAATTTACAATGGAATAGAACGGTTTTTCATTGAGACAATCCGGGTCAATGAACGGTATGATTACTTTGGGCTCAATTGGTCACAAGCGCAATTTATTTCTGTAGGATTTATTGTAGCGGGCATTGTTGGGGTTATTTATTTAATGAAATATGGAAAACGACATAGCGAAATGATTGTAGCTCCTCCAAAAGATAACCCTTAGAGGGCTCAAGCCCTCTAAGGGTTGTTGTAATATTTCTGAATCATCCTTTTTAACACTCTTATTTGATCTTCAGACGGGTAAATATTCATATCGGCATTTTGTAAATGCACGACAAACGATAATGTATTGGTTCGTAATAAAAGATTGACATCTTCGTTTTCCAAGATATATTTTGCGGAATTATAGAGTTGAGATCTATTGACTACTTGAGTTGGTTTTTCCTGAATCGAATTATAGACAGTAGCCATGTTGCCTGGATTGTAAACTTGCTGAGACCCTTGCGTCGATCTTGAGGACTCGTAACTCACTTCTTCCACATATTCTCTAATTTGAGGTTCCTTATTTTCATAAGTCAATTCGTACTGGTCGATCACAATAGTAAGCCATCCGGTCATCTCTCCTTCGTCATATCCCGTAGTCAGCCGGGGAGTAAGTGAAAAAGAATTTGAAATATCATATTCAAATTCAATTATTCGAACCAGTGCACCCATTCTGCTATTGGCCTTGGATTTTCTGTAGTTGTGGTACGATTGGGTGAAGTTGGGGTCACTGGGCAATACATTTGCATTTCCGATTTGAGGAACGGGTTGAATCATTCGTGGTCCGAATCGAGGAGAATAAAACCCAGGATTTATGGGACGTACACAAGACTGAGTAATCAATCCAAGTAAGATAATAGCGATGTATTTAAAAAAGTTAAAATGCATTTCAGTATAGCCTTACAATTGTGGATCAGGAATTTTTTAGTGTACAATATACGGCCTATGTAAAAAGGTTGTACGCCAATAAAACGCACAACCTTCATTATCTGTATCAATTCTGTTACACTACGCTTTTCCGCCGTCTAAGAAATCCTGATATTCTCTCAGTTCGTCAAATTTTCCATCAGCAGCCAATTGTGCTTGTTGTGGCCAGGTGGTGGGATCACTTAATCCAAACCTCGATCCCGCATCTGTCAGAATCTGTTTCAAACGTTCCACACTTGTATTGGCCAATTCTCTCCAGGTAGTTATTCCATTCTCCTGGAGTAATTTATCCGTTGCTGGCCCGATACCCTCAATGGCTTTAAGATCATCTTGTTTGAATGCTTTTAAGGCACCGATCTTGATCAGATATTTCTCAAGTTTAGAATCGGTCATTCCTACGGCATTGTCCTTACCCGTATCTAGCTTTTTCTGATAATCGATTAATTCGGCAAATTTTCCATCACCTGCCAATTGAGCCTGACTAGCCCAAGTCTTTGGATCTATGATTTTGTATTTGTCACCATACTTATCAAGAATGGTTTGAATTTCTGCTTCGGATTTACCACCTAAAATGACCAAGGTGTCAATTCCGTTTTCCTTGAGTACACTTTCCATTTTTGGTCCGATTCCCTCAATGATTTGGAGGTTGTCGGGCTTGATGCCTGCGTAGATTGATGCTACCGGTGCAGTGGCTGCCACTTCGGGAGCTTCGGGTGCTTCATCACTGGTGTCAGTCAATGAAGTGGCTAGTGCCCCTAATCCTGCAGCAGTTGCCATATCACCTAAAGTACTGCCTCCTTTTGCTTTGAGGTCTTGCATTTCGGCTTCCATTTCTCTCATTCTGCCTTTGGTAAGTGCAAGGTCACCTTCCAATTCGCTTCGCTTGGTCTTACAGGCAGCCAGTTCTTCTTCCAGGGAAGAAATGGTGTTATTGAGCCCTTTGATCTTACCCTTGTACTCATCGACCATGTTGTCATATTTGTTTCTCCAATACCACCACAGCAGCAGAGCAAGTAAGAGCGGTAATAACCATAATAACCACCAGGGTATATCACATATTGAAAATAATATCATTTCTGTTAATTTTTGTTCTGTTATTTAATGATTTCCAGTTCAGTCCTTCGGTTTGCAGCTCTACCTTCTTCTGTATCATTGCTTTTTTCCGGTTCAGTTTCACCTTTGGACTGTGCTATGATTTGAGATGCTTTGACCCCTTTACTCATAAGGTAATTCTTGACGATATTGGCTCTTCGCATTCCAAGAGTTTGATTGAAGGCTTCTGAGTCGACATTATCGGTGTGACCCGTGAGGCGTACTCGTTCTCCCGTTTTTATCACTCTTTCCGCAACGTCATCCAGATAAGCTTCTACTTCTGCATCTTTCAGTTTATTTACCGAATTGAAAGGGAAATAAATCAATGTTTTATCATCGACTTCTTTAATTGACTCGGTGTTTATCTGATTTTTAAATCGTGCACTTTTGAATGCGGAAGTCTTGTCAGATTCTTCTCCTTTGACCAACAGGCCTTTCAGTCTGATTCGGTCGTCAGTTAGTGGAGGTTTGAATAATTTCGCTACTTCGCTAGCACGTGCCAAGCCGAGGTTTTCGAACGTGGTAGTATTGACTTCATTCGCTCGATATTCACCCGTAATTTCCAGGATTTCGTTATCGCCCAGGTCATCAAGTAAAGCTTTTCGTCTAGCATCCCAGCCGTCACCTGTTACAGCACCGGGCTTGTTCCAATTAAATAATAGCGGACCGGTAACTTTTGTAGTTGGAGCAATGTCAGGTTTGGAGTCTTTTTTTGGTTCGACTACCGCTTTGTCACTGCCGGCCGTATTATTTCCACAATACGATTGAAAACAAGGTTCTATAAAGAAAATGCCAAACAAAAACCATAAGATTGCCAGGATCACTATTGGTATCCATCTCATACGTTAAAATGTTGGTTTGATTAAATAATTTTGAATTAAAATACTGAATAATCTTCATGTATCCGTCATTTTGACCATAATTGATGATAAAGTCACTATTTTTTTAGGTAAAATTTACTTTTTTAAATATAAAAGTCGGTTTACAGGGTATGGATTAGTGTAAAAAATACGATAACTATTTATGCCAAGTCTTTGATTAGCTGCGAATTATACTTCTAACTTTGTATTATTATTCACTGAAAATTGATGGAATTTTCAAGGCATATTTTTACAAAAAATGAATAAAATGCAAAGGATTATCACACTGGACGAATTCATTATACGAGGTCAAAAATCATATACGGATTCAACGGGTCACCTCACACGATTACTACGCGATATTGGTATCGCAGCAAAAATTGTAAATAGGGAAGTTAACAAAGCAGGATTAGTTAACATTTTGGGTGTGGCTGGCTCCGATAATGCGAGTGGTGACGATGTGCAAAAACTGGACATATTTGCCAATCAGGTATTCATAGACTGTTTGAAGAATGGGGGAGAATGTTGTGGTATTGCTTCGGAAGAATTAGAAGGGATTGTTCAGCTTGATCCGGTGAAAAATAAAGATGCACAATACGTGGTGGTGATGGACCCATTGGATGGCTCTTCGAATATTGATGTCAACGTTTCGGTAGGAACCATCTTTGGCATTTATCGACGTAAAAGCGATTGCAAAGGACCGTGTGAGTTAGACGATTTTTTACAGGCTGGAACGGATTTAGTAGCTGCGGGATATGTACTGTACGGTACGTCTACGATATTGGTTTATACCACCGGAAATGGTGTTAATGGTTTTACTCTGGATCCAAGTATTGGAGAATTCTGCCTTTCACATCCGGATATGCAAATTCCCAAAGAGGGCAATTACTATTCGGTAAATCAGGGATATTATTTGAAATTCGACCTGGAAATGAGAAGATATATAGACCAATGTTCGGATTCAAATTTACGGTTGAGATACATTGGCAGTATGGTTTCTGATCTGCATCGTATTATGTTTCAAGGCGGCATCTTTCTCTACCCTAATACCAGAAAATACGTAAATGGGAAGCTTCGATTATTATACGAATGCAATCCGATGAGTTTTATCATAGAGCAGGCAGGAGGTATGGCGATTAATACCAAGCTGCAAAGAATTCTTGAGTTGCCGATTAACTCTCTTCATCAACGATCCACCATTGTGATTGGCAGTCCAAACATGGTCAAAGACATGAAGGCTTTTGTCGAACGGTACAGCGCAGTTGAGATCTAGAATTCTCCATAAAAATATTTCTAATTTACTTGGTAGATAAAATCTAACCACTATATTTGCACTCGCTTTTGAAGAAAGGCAGGAAAGGGCGATTAGCTCAGTTGGTTCAGAGCACCTGGTTTACACCCAGGGGGTCAGCAGTTCGAGTCTGTTATCGCCCACCAAAAAGGTAGTTGCTGTAGGAGTAGCTGCTGCTGTTGCTGTTGCTGCTGCTGCTGCTGTTGCTGCTGTTGCTAATGCTGCTAATGCTGCTATTGCTGCTGTTGTTGTCTCTGCTGCTGCTGCTGCTGGTGCTGTTGCTGTTGCTGTTGCT
>JBCCVV010000064.1:0-29058 GCA_039194925.1 Bacteroidota bacterium | reverse complement strand
CCTACATTGATGTTTGGAATCCCATGCTCGGTGACAACGGAAGACCTACCTCCGAGATTTTTATTGCAGATAGCCTGCATATGAATCGTAAAGGATATCTTTTGTGGAAGAAGATAATATGTGAAGATTGAAAAGGATGGGAAAGATTTGAGAGATTGGAAAAATTGAGAATTGAATTACAAGGAGCAACCGATATTGATCCGGTATGTAACGAACACAACTAAATAAATAAAACGATCCATTTTCAATTATCCATTTTCCATTTTCAATTTTCAATTATCCATTATCCATTATCAAATTCTCGCTCTAGGAATTTTCTTCATTCTTCCTTATATTGCAATAGAAAATAAAAAGATCGCCTTAAGATATCCCAATTAGATTTTCGGCAAATTATTCTAGTTCCAATTGATTGAAAAGTGATGCGTACGATTGCTTTTTGAAGATTTTTGGTTAAATATTCCAAGACAAGGTATAATTATGGAGATTGAATTGATTAATAGCGGTTTTTTTGGCAAATTCGCAGCCTGTTATGAATAAAGATATTTTAGAATTACAATCTTATCTCTCTGTCCCCAAGAATATCACGCTGATTGCACACCGCAATCCGGATGGTGATGCGTTAGGGAGTGCCCTTGGTATGCGACTGTATTTGGAGAAAAAAGGACATGTGGTGAAAATTGTCATGCCAAGCGAAAGTCCATCCATCTTTGATTACTTGCCTCATTTTTATGATGTGATTGTATTTGACCTGAAGCATGATGCAGCACGTGAAGCCTTGTCTTCAGCAGATTGCATTTTTTGTTTGGATTTCAATGGATTGGATCGGGTTGATAAGCTTGGAGAAGTTATTCAATTTGCGAATGCCAAAAAAATATTGATCGATCATCATTTGGACCCCGAACCATTTGCGGACCACATGTTTTCTGATACTTCGGCCAGTTCTACTTGTGAACTCGTCTATAATTTTATAGAAGACATGGGGGATGCGACGATGGTGGATGACAAGATTGGCGAATGTCTTTTTACCGGACTAATCACAGATACAGGGTCATTCAAATACAATACGAGGCCCAATACCTACAGCGTTGCGTCTAAATTGAAATTGGCTGGCGTGGATGATTATGCGTTACAGGATCGGATTCATAATAGTTTAAAGCCAAAGCATTTACAACTGCTTGGGCATTGTCTGGCAAACCGGATGGAGATTTTGGAGGAGTACGGTGCTGCGGTAATCCATCTGACCCGAGACGATTACCTCAAATTTGATATTCAACGTGGAGATACCGAAGGAATCGTAAACTACATGTTGATGATCAAGTCTGTAAATGTAGCTGCTTTTATCACCGAACAACCCACCATTGTTAAGATCTCACTTCGCAGTAAAAATGATATTTCGGTGCAAGAAATTGCTTCAAAACATTTTAAAGGCGGAGGACATAAGAATGCTTCCGGTGGAGCGTTATATGCATCTCTCGAAGATGTAATTGCAAAATTTAAAAGAGTTATTCCCTATTTTTTACAAAAGGTCGAGGCTTGACATAAGTCTATTATTAATTGATGAAGTTGGTGCATACAATCCAAACTTCATTCCAAAAAAATATAAATCAAATCATTATGATTAAAAAAGTTCTGTTTAGTGCGATGATGATAAGCTTGATATCATGTGCACAAAATTCTCCCAAAAAACTTATAACGAAAAGTGGGTTTGAGTATACGCATGTAAGCACTGGCGGTGAGCAAGTAAAAGAAGGTGATTATGTATATATTGCGTTTTCTATGAAAGGAAGCGACGGTACAGTTTTGCAAGAAATTGAAGAAGGTCCAAATATGCCCATCATGCAAATGCCTAAGCCAGATCAAGAAACTCCGATGAAAAATCCAGTAGTAGATATGCTTATGAATGGTGGATTAGGAGATAGTATGACCCTGATAATACCGTTGGATTCATTGCCCAACAAAGATAATCCTCAGTTTGCTGGAATGGAATATTTAGAATATGAGACTTACATCAGTCGTATCGAAGATGAAACAGGGTATAAAGCAGACATGGAGGCTAGGAGATTGGAGCAGGAAAAAAAGATGGAAGAAAGTAAGGCAAGATTAGAAGAAGTAGGTGAAAATGTAAATACAACTCTTGCGGATTATAAGGATGGTAAGCTGGATGTACAAACTACTCCAGAAGGATTAAAATACGTGATCCATGAGCAAGGGGAAGGACCTTTTGGTGAGACGACGAAGAGAGTGTCGGTACATTATTATGGGGTTTTGATGGATGGTAAAATGTTTGATAGTAGCTTCAAACGAGGCATGCCTCTACCTTTTACCGTAGGAAGAGGTGAAGTAATCCGAGGTTGGGATTTAGGAATTCCATTGCTAAGAAAAGGAGGAAAAGCATCGTTGTTTATACCTTCTGAGTTGGCTTATGGAGCCTCAGGAAACCCACCGGTAATTCCCGAGAATGCCGATTTGATGTTTTATGTTGAATTAATGGACGTTAATTAATTTAATAAGTCATGTTGTTAAGGTCTTGGACATGAACATCTTAAGACCTCAATAACCTTAAACTTCAAAAATCAAGCACACAATAACTAAACAACTTCAGTTGTTTGCACTTTTTATAGGATAAGCTAAAATCTTGGCAACTAAACAACTGTATTACTAAAATAAAAAAGAGGGCAATATGACTTCAGATCAGTTGAATGATTTGAGAAAGCGATTGACATTGATAAGGGGGTATCTTTGACGTTGACAATCGTCTTATCGAAATAGAAGAGAAAGAACAACTTAGTATGGATCCCACGCTTTGGGATGATCCACCTAAAGCTGAAAAGTTGTTGAAAGAACTGAAAACGCATAAGAAATGGGTGGAAAAATTCAATACAATCAAGGAGGTCGTGGATGACGTCGAAGTTTTACTTGAATTTCAAAAGATGGGTGAAGCCACCGAAGATGAAGTAGATGGGCGCTATAAGAAAGCATTGGAAATTATTGAGGATGTAGAATTTCGGTCCACGTTGGATAAAGAAGAAGACCAATTATCATGTTATCTGGAAATAAATGCCGGAGCCGGTGGAACAGAAGCATGCGATTGGGCTGAGATGCTATACAGGATGTATGTACGATGGGGAGAGCAAAATGATATGAAGGTCAAAGAACTCAATCGTGTGGATGGTGACGTGGCCGGAATTAAAAGTGTGGTGCTCGAAATCGACGGAGAATATGGGTATGGCTATCTTCAGGGAGAAAATGGAGTTCATCGATTGGTTCGGGTCAGTCCATACAACGCACAGGGCAAACGGATGACTTCTTTCGCTTCCGTATTTGTACATCCCATGATTGACGAAAGTATTGAAATAGAGGTGAATCCCGCCGATATCGAATGGGATACATTTCGGGCATCCGGTGCGGGTGGTCAGCACGTCAACAAGACGGAATCTGCCGTACGGGTGCGTCACTTGCCATCAGGAATTGTAGCAGAATGTCAGGAAGAACGATCGCAGCATCTCAATCGTGAAAAAGCACTTACCATGCTCAAGTCTCGTTTGTACGAAGTCGAGCTCGAAAAGAAAAGAGCAGAAAAGGCAGCAGTAGAAGCAGGAAAGATGAAAAACGAATGGGGTTCACAAATCAGATCGTATGTGCTGGATGACCGAAGGGTGAAAGACCATCGTACCAAGGCAGAGAGCCGGAATACCGATGCTGTTTTGGATGGAAATCTGGAGCTATTTATTAAGGCTTATTTGATGTGGAAATAATTGTTAATTGATTATTAAAAATGGATAATGGACAATGGACAATTGATAATTTCCATTAATGGTTTAGAGGTTTTGTGTCTTTTCTTCATTACTAAGAGGTGGTCTTGATGGTTGTTGAAACAATGACTATAGACTGGCTTTCTTTAATTTAACCTCTTGCGTGATGAACAAATTATTTATTCTTTAGGTATTCAGCGTTTTCTATTTGCCTTTATCTCTTGCACAATTCTCCCTAAATCCTGAAATTCTGGAACTCGAAATGGAAGAAGGAGATGATTTTACTTATTTGTATCTTGGAATAGTGAATAATTTTGAAGAGGCGAAAACCTTCTATTGGAAATTTGAAGAAGGGGAAGATGTTCCAGAAGAGTGGTCAATTGGGATTAAGGATCAAAATCTATGTTATAATTTTGGAGACTATGATTGTCTTTCATTTTTTCCTAATTACTTGATCCCTGGTGATAGTACCATCTTTATTATTGTGGTAAGTAATCCTGGTTTTACAACGGGATCTTCTTATTGAATTATAAGCCTGTATGCCGATAGTTTATTCACCGATGAAATCGCTTCTACAATTTCACCCTTAAATTCAGTTGACAATATTGACAATACTTAGCTGCTTCTATTTCAGAATCCCACCTACGATAGATTTTCAATACAGAATGATTCGAAGGTGAAATCAATAGATGTCTTAAACCGCAATGGACAGATTATGAGTAGTGCTAACCATGTTGCCGGTATAGTCCATTCTACACTTGATTTAATTTCAGGTGGTTATCTCGTCTTGGTAAAAGACAGCCAAAGTGATGTAATCAAAATTTTAAATTTGATAAAAGGATAAGACATCCGGTACATGGATTCTAAGTTCGGATAATTTGATCATTAAAATTGATACAAATCATTATTTTTACATAATTGAATTAAGTACAAACGTCCGTTAGAATTCTAGAAATGAAGATTTAGGATATCGATCTCAGGAATTTTACTAAAAATCTTCTTCACTGTAAAGTTTTGCGACAGTTGGAAAATTATTTTTAATGTATTTTCGGCTTCCAATAATGAATATCCCAAAGGATAAAATATGAATATATGAAACACGCTTACTTATTATTCTTTATACTACTATTTAGTGCATGCCAATCCGTACATAATGAGGCAAAAGTACCAAAGACCAAAACGCCCAAACATATAAGACTCGCTGAATTAGGAAAGATGGAGGCCGAGATGCTTAGGGATCCCAAGACAGGAGAGATTCCAATGGAGAAGCTTTATGATATTCGTAAGGAAATTATTAAAGAACAGAGCACTAGTCTTCGAGATGATGTTCAATGGGATCAAAGAGGCCCGAGAGATGTGGGAGGCCGCACCAGAGCCATTCTGGTGGATAGTCGTGATCCTACAGGCAATTCTCTACTCATAGGAAGTGTAAGTGGAGGTTTGTGGAGAGTTGATAATGCTCTGAGCGAACCAATCTGGACGCGTATTGAAAGTTATTTGGGAAGTCCAGCTGTTTCTTCTATCGTTCAGGATCCAAATGACCCGAATACGCTGTATGTCGGAACTGGTGAGGGATGGTTCAACAGCGATGCTTACCGAGGAGATGGCATCTACAAATCTGTAGACAACGGTGTCACATGGGGTAGACTGCCTGGAACACTAACTTATAGATATGTGCAGAAATTATTGATAAACGCTCAAGGTAATATTTTCGCTTGTACCAGATCACAGGGAGTTGTTATGTCAGAAGACGGCGGTCAAACGTGGACCCAAGTGCTGAGCAATTCAAACCAGGGTTTTTCAAACAGAGCTGCTGATATTTTAGAGACCAGCGATGGTAAATTGTTTGCTTCCATAGGAATCTTTCAATTTGATGGGGTCTACAGATCTGTGAATGGAGGCTTGGAATGGGAGTTTTTGGATCTGGGACCAGGGGTAAATACATTCGAAAGAATCGAGATAAGTGCTGCGCCATCTGATCCAGACGTACTTTATGCGCTCCTTCAAGATGAAGAATCCAATGGCGTCGGATACATATTAAAAACCGAAGACGGAGGAGATACTTGGGCGCAAAGAACAGTGCCTTCCGCTCTTGGTATGGATAACTTTGCTCGAAATCAGGCTTGGTATGATTTGATCAGTGCAGTTGATCCCAATGATCCCAATACTTTGATTATTGGTGGTGTAGACCTGCATAAAAGTACAGATGGTGGTTTTACCTGGCAGCAAATTAGTCAATGGTTTGGAGGTGGTGGTATTGAGTTCGTACACGCTGATCAACACGAACTCATCTTCCTGAACAATGACTCAAACCAATTGCTCAATTCTAATGATGGTGGACTTTGGTATACCAATGAAGCAACTTCTTTTAGTCCTAATTTTGAGGATTTGAGCGATGGGTATATTTCTACGCAGTTCTATTCGTGTGCTATTCATCCAGACGAAGGGGTAAATTATTTTATGGGAGGAACTCAAGATAATGGCACCGACCTTGTTAACTCTCCAGGTGTAGGGCGAGTCATCGAGATAACAGGTGGTGATGGCGGATATTCGCATATTGATCAAGATAATCCGCTTATTCAGATTTCTGCCTTTCAAGATGGTATTTACAACATCACTCTGGATGGATGGAATAGCCGAGAATCGGTTAATCCTGGTGGAGATCCATATTTTATTAATCCATCTGCTTATGATGATGTAAATAATGTCTTATTTGCCGGTTACGATAGTGCGCAAATAGTTCGGATCGATGTATTTACATTAGATGCAACGGTACTTGATCTGGTAGGAGTCGGCAATGATCGTATATCTGCACTTAAAACATATCCAAGTACGGACAATACACTTTTTGTGGGAACCAATAATGGAAGAATTTTCAAAGTGACCAAGAGTTTACAGGCCACACCTGATGTTGAATTTTTATTTAATGGTGGTGGTTTTACCAGATCTATTGATGTAGATCCCAATAATTCTGATCGAATCTTTGTCACATTTAGCAATTTTGGTATCGAGAATACAAGGCTGACTGAGGATGGTGGAGAAACCTGGAGGGCTTTTGATGGGAACTTGCCCAATGTGCCGGTTCGATGGGGGATTTTTAATCCTGTTAATCAGAGTGAGCTTATTATTGCTACTGAAGTAGGTATATGGACCACCAATATCTCTACCGAACCTATTGGAGTAACATGGACCAATATTAGTGGAGATATAGGGCCTATACGAGTGAATATGCTTCAATATAGAAACAGTGACCTGACCATGCTGGCAGCAAGTCACGGTAGAGGATTGTGGACAACAGATTTATTTGTTGATCCGAATATTCAATGGAGTACGCCAACCCTGACTGTCCCTGAAGGTATTGAAACAGCAATTTCTTCCTGTGGGGGTAGTGTGGTTTATAACGTACCAATTATACTTAATCAGATTGTAGAGGAAGACATAACAGGATCCATTATAATTAATACAGAATCTACTGCCATACCTGGTCTGGATTATGATATCGAATCCGATCAATTTACGATTGCTGCAGGAGAGGTCTCTGATACCATTCAAATTGCGGTCTATAACGATCTCGTAGTAGATGGAGAAAAGGTCATTATTCTTGACATTGAGTCAGATTTTAATGTAAGCAATGAACGCATCGATATTGTGATTAATGAGGATGATCAAGATTTTTCTAATGGTGGACTTATTCGAAATATTGTAACTCCTTCTCCAGGCGGTGCCACTTCTCTCTTTCCTTTTAATGGTTCCTTTGAGGATGCGAGAACACAAATCTTCTATTCAAAAACGTTCTTTGAAGATAATGATATAAGCCAAGGTGAGATATATTCGCTAGGTTTTGTTATTACGGCAAAAGGTTCCAGTCTCCCTTACAATAACTTCACGATTAAGATAAAAAACGCGAATGGTCTTAGTCAAGGAACATTTGAAACTTTTGACGTTGATGAAATTTATTTTAACGGAAACTTTACTACCAGTATTGGATTTAATACCATAGAATTATCCAGACCATTTATATATGACGGGATTGAAGGAATTCTTATAGAAATATGTTACGATAATGAAGCATGGTCAGATAATGACGTTGTCTTGAATACGTTAGCAGAAGGTTCCGCAATGATTAGTTCAAGCGCTGATAATTCTGTAGGCTGCAATTTAGATGTCCCATCCAATAGTTTTACAGATAGAGTTCCTTTGCTAACAGTAGAAACAAGGGCACCTTCTGAGCTTCTAACAAATACTGATATTACCCTATCTTCTGATATGGAAGCGGGTGAATCCGCATTTTATCAATATTTCGGTAGCCTTTTGGTACAAATTGATGGATCAGATGCAAATGTATCGGATTGTGTTTTGGCTGAATTGGCAAGTGATTCTGTAACAACAGAAGCCATAAAAATTGATAATTATGAAATACAACCCAGAATCTTCTATTTAGAAAACGAGGATAATGGTAATGAATACAATGTAAGTTTTTGGACCAGACCTTTGACGGAAGATGTTGATATGCAGATGTTTCAAGTGGCATATTTAGAAGACTTTACAGGTGATCTGAGTACCATTCCAGATAATATTTCTGGCCTAATAGATTTAACATCTGTAGAGACTATTGATGAGCTGTGGGTAGTTGACTTCCCCTATCAAGGAGATGGATATTATCTGTTGGCAAAGATATTCTCATCTACTGAAGATCTAATTGAAGATAACTTTCAATATGATCAAATAAGATATTTTGATATTTCTGGAAGACTAATAAATCACAAAGATGACCTTCCATTAGGCATATACATAAAATCATATTTCTACGAAGGCATTCCAGTACAATCAGAGAAAGTTTTACTATCAAATTAATAAATATACTAGGCCAACTGCAAAAATTGAAAGGAAAACAAAAATCTTATTCGGATCAATAATTGACTCATATATCAAATTTTTGATCTGGATAAGGTTTGCTCATATCCAGGTTCACTTCAATGAAAAAAAATCACCAAAACCAAAATTCCTTTATTAGCGGATTCTTGACAGGCAATAAATAAGCGGTATAAATCTCCACATTTATACCGCATTTATTTTCTATTCCTGGCCTGGCTTTTAATTCATGACCTAAATGCTATTCACAGCAGTTGCCGCATTGATTTGCCCCCATCCAAAGTTGCTATGTCGAGAAGGATAAAATTGTGAGCCGTCTTTAAGCGCTTGAAGTACTGTATTTCGACTTGCGCCGGGATTTTCGGCCCATACCAGGGCTGCTATGCCTGCAACCGTCGCTGTAGCACATGAAGAACCACCAGTATACTTGGGTTGATTGGTGCTGGAAGCCAAAGTAATGGATGTGCGATCATCGTCGCTTGTTCTTTCCATTATTATGGTGAAATCGACCTGAGAACCACTATGACAAGTGACACACTTTTGAGTGCCATTGTCTCTCAACCCTGTTACTGCTATCGTTTGAGACATATTCGCTGGGAATATCACAGGATACCAACTCGTCCATGACAATGAAGTGCCAGCGGCTGCTACGATCATTTTTCCCTGACCATATGCATAAAATATACCATCTGCTACGGTACTACTATATGTTGGAGTCCCAATGGACATGCTAATCACTTTTACGTCACCTGTACCACCGGACAGAAATAATGCGTCTCGTGTGCCTTTTCGTTCGCTGCTGCTGGAAATGATAACATCTTTCACCGCTCGGATCGTCATTAGATCTGCCTTATAAGCGACACCTGTTGCGTTCCCATCGGTACCTCTTGGTGCTGCTGCAATACCTGCCATGCTGGTTCCGTGTCCACAGGGATCATTAGGAGAATCCAGGCTGGCCCACCACCATGAACCGCTTACATGAGTGCTATATTTTTGAATATTCCTGCCACCGGACCATCCGGAAGTAAATTGTGAACCCAAATTATCCTGATTGTCACTGGCACCAGTATCTATAATACAAATTCGAATATTATCACCTGTACTGGTATTCCATGCAGTTGGAATGGAATGGTTCACAAAGTTCCACGGTTGCTTCGTACTTGGCGCTATGGTAGAGTAATCTGCCGTGTTGATGTTGTAATTTGGCGAGCCATTGCAGCCGGAACTGCTTCTTTTTTCAGCGAGCTGATCTTCTACACTAAAACCAAGAGGTTCTACAAATCGGACGTACTCGGAATTTCTTAACTCTGAGATTAATTTCTTATTGGTCAATTCAACGATGAGGTGTGGAAAAAATTCTTCTTCTCCATATGGCATTAAATCAGCCGCAGTCAAATCTGAGCGCTCACGAGTTTCTGCCTCCATATCCAAAATGAGTTTAATTACTTGATTTTTTGCATTGATCCACTTTGGTTGTTTAATATCTACATCCTTCATTTGTGTTTCTGGTATGAAATCCGATCCCGTCGTATACCCGATGGAAAAGAATGAATCTGAATGCTTACCTGCACTCCAAATTACTTTGTCTTCCGCATTTTTCCAGTAAAACACCTGACCTTTAGCCAATTCAGCCTCAATAAGATTTTTTATGGCCTCAACGGAGACCAATTCATTTTGCTCCAAATTCTCGTAACTCTGATTATTCTGAGTACAGGAAAAAACAAACAGAGCAGATAAAAATAGAATACTAAGTTTTTTCATTAGTAAGTATTTAGGTTGTTAAATAAATTGAATAGGTAAGGATGTTTCAAATATTATATTGGCAATATAACAAATGTTGATATATTATTATGTGTTGGTCGATTTAATTGAACTTTAAGTTAAGTTTTTAGGTGTAAACCACTACGAAATAAAAGTTGAATGTAAAGTGTCACTTTACGATTTAGGCCTGTTTGGGACAATGAGCTCATAGAGGCTTTTCTTGAATTTGACAAAGAAGATGTTATGTCAGTTCTTGTGTGTATTTAATTCATAAGAAATAAAGAATATCTTTGTTGAGGTCTTAGAAAAATTGACTGAATTTGGAAATGAAAAATCCGAATTACTACCGAAATAAATCGTAAAATGACACAATTTCATTCGACATTTAAAGAAAAAATAAAACAAGGAATACCCGCTGAATTGCCGCCGCAGCGCAACTATCCCGGCAATGTAAATCGCGCACCAAAAAGGAAGGATATTTTATCCCAGGAGGAAAAGATACTCGCGGTTCGGAATGCACTACGGTATTTCCCAAAGGAGTGGCATGCAACCTTGGCTTCAGAGTTTTATAAAGAGCTTAACGATACCGGACGGATTTATATGCATCGTTTCAAACCGGACTATGAAATGTATGCTCGATCCATTGATGAATATCCTGCAAGTTCTAAGCAAGCAGCTGCAATAATGTTGATGATTCAAAATAATCTGGACCCCGCGGTAGCGCAACATCCTGAAGAATTGATCACGTATGGTGGAAATGGTTCTGTTTTTCAAAATTGGGCGCAATATCTGCTTACAATGCGCTATTTGTCTGAGATGAGCGATACACAAACACTTCATATGTATTCTGGTCATCCGATGGGGCTTTTTCCTTCATCACCTGATTCACCAAGAGTCATTGTAACCAATGGAATGATGATTCCAAACTATTCAAAACCAGATGATTGGGAGCGTTATAATGCTTTGGGTGTGACGCAATATGGTCAGATGACAGCCGGCTCTTATATGTATATCGGACCACAAGGTATTGTGCATGGGACAACAATTACGGTAATGAATGCCTTCCGGAAAATATTAAAAACGAATGAAACCTCAGCGGGCAAGATATTTCTAACAGCCGGTTTGGGGGGTATGAGTGGAGCACAACCCAAAGCAGGGAATATAGCGGGTTGTATCACCATCTGTGCCGAGGTAAATCCAAAGGCTGCTACCAAGAGATACGAACAAGGTTGGGTCGATGTTTTGATTGATGATATGGATGAATTGATTTCAAGAGTAAGAGCTGCACAATCGTCTGAAGAGGTGATTTCTATTGCGTACATTGGAAATGTAGTTGAAGTCTGGGAGCAATTTGACAAAGAAAACATTTTTATTCATGTGGGATCGGATCAGACTTCGTTACACAATCCATGGGCAGGCGGATATTATCCAGTTGATCTGTCATTTGAAGATGCCAATGAATTGATGAGATCGAATCCCGCTGAATTCAAATTGAAAGTGCAGGAATCTTTGAGAAGACATGCCGCAGCGGTAAATCATCATACCGCAAAAGGAACCTATTTCTTTGATTATGGCAATGCCTTTCTTTTGGAAAGCTCACGGGCAGGAGGTGATGTTATGGCAGAAAATGGTATTGATTTTAAATACCCATCTTATGTGCAGGATATTTTGGGCCCCATGTGCTTTGACTATGGCTTTGGTCCGTTTAGGTGGGTGTGTGCATCCGGGAAAGCTGAGGATTTGGATAAGACGGATGAGATCGCTCAAAAAGTATTGCAAGAGATCATGGAGAGTTCCCCTTCTGAAATCCAATTGCAAATGCAGGACAATATAACCTGGATCAAAGACGCCAAGAAAAACAAACTGGTTGTTGGGTCGCAGGCCAGAATTCTTTATGCGGATGCTGAAGGGAGAATGAAAATAGCCGAGGCGTTTAATAATGCAATCAGGCAAGGAGAGATTGGACCAGTTGTTTTGGGTAGAGACCATCATGACGTAAGCGGTACCGATTCACCTTATAGAGAGACTTCAAACATATACGACGGTAGTAAATTTACTGCGGA
This sequence comes from Bacteroidota bacterium, assembly GCA_039194925.1. Taxonomy (GTDB): domain Bacteria; phylum Bacteroidota; class Bacteroidia; order Chitinophagales; family Saprospiraceae; genus CAJXUU01. The sequence goes on along the minus strand of JBCCVV010000064.1, from coordinate 16,610 downwards.
TATGGCCATTCATAATGTGATAGGAGACAGTTTTCGAGGAGCCACCTGGGTATCCATTCACAACGGTGGTGGAGTAGGATGGGGCGAGGTGATGAATGGTGGTTTTGGCCTTTTATTGGATGGTACAGAAGAAGCGGATAAACGACTAAAACAGATGCTGTTTTATGATGTAAATAATGGTATCGCCCGTCGAAGCTGGGCGCGAAATAAGGAAGCAATTTTTGCCATTCAACGCGAAATGGAACGAACACCGGGGCTCAGAGTGACCTTGCCCTCATTGGTTGAAGATGATCTTTTGAATTCGTTGATTTAAGTATGAGTTGGATAAAAACGATTTCTTACGAGGAGGCTAAAGGCAAGCTAAAACGGCTTTACGATCGAGTAAAGGGACCGAACAACAATGTCGATAATGTGCTTAAAATTCATAGCCTGAGACCACATACTCTAAATGGCCACATGGTCTTGTATAAAAGTGTGTTGCACAACAATAGGAATACCTTTCCGAAATGGTATCTGGAGGTACTGGGAACGTATGTTAGTAGTTTAAATCATTGCGAATATTGCTTCGATCATCATGCTCAAGGAATAAAAAAAAATCTCAACGACGAGTTTCAGTTTGAAGATATTCTCGCCGCAATAGAAAATGATGATTTAACTGATTTGTTTTCAGCTAAAATGACTGCGGGATGTGATTATGCAAGAATGTTGACGCTGGATCATACCTCAATTACCGAGGATACTATAAATGAATTAAGAGCTAATGGCTTGGATGACGGTGAAATTCTAGAAATTAATCAAGTCGTTTCTTATTTTAATTATGTGAATCGAATGGTTGTCGGGCTTGGTGTGAATACAGATGGTGATATTTTAGGATTATCTCCTGGAAATAGCGATGATGCGGAGAATTGGACTCATGAGTAATTGATAGTTGATAATTTATAATGAATAATGAACAATTTATAATTGATAATTTCGATTGGCTTATTTTGTTGAAAGAACTCCCATCAATCTCCGTGATACTCGGTGTCTTCTCGGTACTTCTCCTTGCAATTTAATCTCTTCAATCTCTAATCTTCTCTTCCCATGAAATTATTTAAAAATATAAAAGAATTAATCCAGGTACGCCCTGTGGGAATACGATTTTTATCGGGTACTGAAATGAAAGAATTGCCCACGATTAAAGACGCCTACCTTTTAATTGAAGGCAACAGAATTCATTCGTTTGGCAAAATGGCCGATTGTCCCAGGGTTGAGTTTGAAGACGAGATAGATTGTAGTGGGAAAATGATCTTTCCTTCGTGGTGCGATTCACATACCCATATTGTTTATGCAGGCAATAGAGAAGGAGAATTTGTGGATCGAATCAATGGATTGACCTATCAGGAAATTGCTGAAAAAGGAGGTGGGATTTTAAATTCTGCCAAAAAACTTCAGGAAACCTCGGAAGAAGATTTATACGAACAGAGTAAAGATCGCTTGGAAGAGGTGATGCGTCTTGGTACTGGCGCCATTGAAGTAAAATCTGGTTATGGATTGACCAAAGAAGCGGAATTGAAAATGTTGAGGGTGATCCGAAGACTAAAAGAAAATTATCCGATTCCTATTAAAGCGACTTTTTTAGGAGCCCATGCCTTGCCTGCGGATTACAAGAATGATAAAACCGGCTTTCTGAATATGTTGATCGACGAGATTATGCCGATTATTGAAGCTGAGAACTTGGCGGAATATGTCGATGTGTTTTGTGAAAAGGGATACTTTTCGGTAGAAGATACGGAGCGATTGATGGAAGCAGGTAAAAAGCATGGCCTCATTCCAAAGATTCATGTCAATCAGTTCAATTCGATTGGAGGCGTACAAATTGGAGTGAAATACCATGCTCTTTCCGTGGATCACCTGGAAGTTATGACGGATGAGGATATTACATCTTTAAAGTACTCAGAAACCATGCCCGTGGCACTTCCTAGCTGTTCTTACTTTCTAAGTATTCCATATACACCTGCCAGACAGATGCTGGATGAAGGGCTTCCATTGGCACTTGCAACAGACTACAATCCCGGCTCTACACCTTCGGGCAACATGAATTTTGTGATTTCTACGGCATGTATTAAAATGAAGATGACACCCGAAGAGGCAATTAACGCGGCTACAATTAATGGTGCCTATGCCATGGGATTGGAAGGTGAAGTGGGAAGCATTACAGAAGGTAAGTTGGCTAATTTTTTTATTACCAAAGAGGTTAATTCCTATAGTTTCTTACCCTATGCATTTGGTTCGAACTTGATTTCAGAGGTGTATTTAAAAGGTAAGTTGATTGACAATTAAAGTTTTGGTATCATAATTTTAGTCTAGTGATAGGTGCTAGGTGCATTCCGTCAAATTAAGTATCAGACTTCTCAATTCTACTTTGAGACATTATCATATTACTACAACGAACATTCGTGTATCAAGACCTGTCATAACTATAATCCACCGTTGATCAATTTTTTCAGTTTTAAGTATGGATAGTTAATAAATTGGAACACAAGAACATCTAAATCGCTAGGTTAAATCAAATATTAACCTTAGTTGATTAGTTAAAAGCCATCGGTGTTCTAATCAAGATTCTAATCCATTTTGTAAGGAAGATTAGAAATGGAAGATATCAGTAAGGGCTTCTGTATTCAGGGCCTGTTGCCTTATTTATTGGCCTAACTCATTTATTGAATATGGCATTAGAATATTGATTGTATTAGGTGCGAAACCCTAAATATTTCATCATTTAATTCGAATATTATGAAAACCACTTTGACAATTATCACATTTCTAGCCACATTTCTGAATGCCTTTGCTCAAATCAATCCGGATGTGAAGATCGAAATAGATAATAAGTTTCAAATTATGAACTGCTTGAATGTTCCAATGGCCAACACTTCTGGTACCTGGAAGCTTATACCCAATACAAAATCAGCGTATTGGGATGGAATGTTTCTGGGTATTTGTACAAAAAATCCGAACTATCCTTTGCATGTAAAAAGTCAAGCCATGATAAATAGTATTATCACTAATCAAGTCAATGGCAATCCTAATGGAAAATCACTGAATATTGAAGCAAAGAAAAGTGTAAAAGATGGTGCTGAAATAAAATTGTACAGCAACACTGATCCTTTCGGATATGGCAGAATTGATTTTAACTCGAGTAATGGAAATTCTAATATAGGATATGCATTTGTATTCTCTAATTTCGATGGAAGTGCATATAATAAGCATATGATTATTCGAAAGAACGGGAAAGTTTCAATAGGCAATGCTAAAAATGTTAATGGCGATTACAAATTATATGTTGAAAAAGGCATTCTAACTGAACGACTTAAACTGGCTATTAACGGATCAGTCGAATGGGCTGATTTTGTCTTTGACAATAATTATAACCTTCCCACGCTAAACGAAGTTGAGACTTACATTAATATGTATAAACACTTACCTGATATCCCATCAGCTGAGGAGGTATACGAAAATGGGATTGACGTCGCAAAAATGAACGCTAAACTATTACAGAAAATCGAAGAGTTAACGCTTTACCTTATCAATCAGGAAAAGAGAATTCAGCGATTGGAAGATCAATTGAGATAAATCACTTCATTGGTATATGTTTCCTTCTATGTAAATTAAATACTATGGATTTTACTATTACATCTATAAGACTGCTACTTGTAACTTTATTCTCATCTCTACATTTAATAGTTTTGAGTCAGATACGCACTGGGTCCATTGAATGGGAAATGGAAGAAAATTTCGGAATCGATGCCGATAAGAATGGAATGATGGATCTTCCCAATACAAAACAATATGCGAGTAACGATGAATTTATGGTGTTCTTTCAGTTCAAACATACTCCTCCAACAAATTCAGAACTTGGCGTAAGTTATGGAAATGTCAATCGACATTTAACAGCATACTGGTATATCAATGGGAAATTATCAAAAGAAATAAGGAACCCTGCAGGAACACCAGATACGTTTAATATCCGACTTAAAGACGACCACACCTATGGAGTCTTCGCAAGATTTGAATACAAATACGACAGAACAACAATTATCCATAAATCGGCGGAGATTTCTGTTAGGCCAAATAATATTCTTATTGTTGCTTTGGGGGATTCATACAGCTCCGGTGAGGGAAATCCTGATTGGCCATATACTAAAAGTTCGTGGACGAAAGATAAAATTTGGGCAGATGGAAGTAAGGAACACACTGGTAGTATTATTCATCCAGTTCTCAAAATACCTGCTAGCAACAGTACAGATAAAGATCATGAAATTGCACATAGATCTACTACTGTCTGGTCCGCACAGGCAGCAGCAAGTTTAGAATACAGTGACAAGCATACATCCATAACCTACGTCAATTTAGCTTCAGGAGGTGCTCGTATTGAAAACTTAATAAATAAGAATCAAACCAAGAGTTCAGACTCGAATACCAGAGGAATGCACACGTACATTCAAGTAACCGAAGCGAAAAGGTTGATTGGTAATCGAAAAATTGATGCATTGGTTTTAAGCATTGGGGGAAACGATGCAGGTTTTGATTTAGCAATTATGTCCTACCTTGTAAGAAATGGAGACCAGCTGATAAACCTACTTACACTGGATGGTATACGAAACAAAATTATGAATGGTAAGTGGGAAGATGGAATAGGAACTGATATTGTTGAAATAATACCACAAGTAAAGTTTGAAGAGCGAATCGGGCTTGCGGCACTTCCTATGAGCTATTTATTGTTAGCAGAACATATAAGGCTAAATCTTCCTAAAATAGAAAATATATATATGCTTCAATACCCTGATCCGACAATTGGATGTATAGAAATCTTAGAAGTAATTCCAAGTTCAATTGCACCTAATACGGGAATTTTAAAAATGGATTTTGAAGAGATCAATCATGCCAAAGTCAACTTAATAACACCAATAAATAAAATAATTCAGAATCACTGTCAAATAGTTGGATGGGAATTGGTTGATCCAGGTGATTGGACCGGGCATGGATATTGTTTTAAATCAAAGGAGCCTTTTTTCTTTCAAGGTTTTCATTCGCATTATGGTTTGAACCCTCAATTTGATCCAAATATAAAGGACGTCGGTTGGGTAAGAACGTTTATAGAAAGTTTCTTGTTATCGAAATTTGCTTTAGGAGTTGCACATCCAAATTCATGGGGACATAGGGCAATAAGTTTATCTCTACTAAAATCATTAAAGCCTGAAAACAATCTTTCGGCTTGCAGCGGCGACCATTTTCTTAGAGCGCGAGAAGAAATCAAAATGGACAAGTCATGTTTCCAAAAAGCAGACAAAGATGAATGCTACATCTGGACTGCTGGAGAGGCAATAATCTTGGAAGAAGGATTTGATAGTGAAGTGGGAACGGTTTTCGAAGGTGTCATTGATACAAAATTGAAAAACTGATCGATTGATTTTTTGAAACTATCTTAATTTATTCAAACATGTTATGTAAATAACTGGTAGTCAGTATTTTATATTTGTTTTTTTACAACAGATCTAAATGTTAGTTATACCTTGTAATGGTCGTGAAGGTGACAAGATTCAGATTGGCATTTGCTCCAATAGTCATGAATTGCTCCTGATAAACGTTTCTTGGTAAAATAGGGTAACTAACTATTCGGGTTACATTTTGAGGACTTCTCAAAGCGGGATGGTACCACCGTTGAGAAGTGTTATCTCAACAGAATTATTGTCGCTTAAGACTAAAGGTGGATTCTAGAAACCGTCCGATTAATAATACTACTCATATGTCGAACAGTCTTTGTTCGAATCAGACTACCATAATTTCAAGATGTATTTTATGGAAAGGTTACCTCTGTTCTTTTTTTAAAATTGCTTAATTAAAAAACTAAAGTATCATGAAAAAATTAAATGCAAACTTAGCTTTCCTTTTAGTGGCAGTGTTAATTTTCACGTTCGGGAGTTGTTCAGACGAAAACAACACTTCTTACACAGAAATCACTTCAATAGATGAGACGGAATTAAACCATCTCCTCGAATTCGCATTTGAAAAGGAAGAATTAGGAGAACCAGAAATTTTTGTTCATTCAGACACTGTGGATGGCATAAATATCACGGTCCAACATGTAAATCAATCATCGAAGTTTCAAGTTTATGTAGACACGGAAGGTAGTCCAATATTACCTGATGAGGCAGAGGAATCAAACGATAGAATAATTGTGTTTTTTGATGTAACGTGCACAAGTACATGTTCCGGTGAAGAGGTTGTCGGGCAATTATTGGGATGTGAGCCTACACTTATTGGTACTTGTTCTGAGACGATATGTGTTGGGGGAACCGTCACTTGTTCTAAAACCTCTAGAGCAACAAAAATTTCGCATCGTTAATTTAAAAATTTTCAATGCCGCACAGATTGTTATGCGAATCGTTGGAAATGCGTATAACAATTTGTGCTCTTAGCTTTGCAAGAATGAGTCCTAAAAGCGTGTTGTTGCTCGGAAATTCAAATAATAAAAAGAGGTTATTTTCGCTCCAGGAATAGCAATTTGAGCATTTAGAACTGGGACTGGAAACGTATAAAAAGCATAAAACTTACCCTGTCAACTGAATACAAAATTACGCGGTAAACTGGAAGAAGTTAAAGTATCTCAATTCGCAATCAACCTTCAATCACTTAAATTTGCAGGATTCATGTTTCGCTGTGCTGAGAATAAAATATTCGTGATGTATTTTGCTCACAGTCAGTTCGGTCATTCCTAAATTAATTCTTATTATTGTATACTTACTTATTACTTGAATTAATTTAATTTATGTCCAAATTTATACTTGCACTCGATCAGGGAACCACCAGTTCGAGAGCTATCCTATTTGATGAAAACGGAAATATCATCTCCTCTGCTCAAAAAGAGTTTACTCAATATTTTCCTAAACCAGGATGGGTAGAACATGATCCAATGGAAATTTGGGATACGCAATCCACTATGGCGAATGAAGCCTTAAATTCAGCAGGAGTAGATGCTTCAGCTGTTGCAGCCATTGGAATAACCAATCAAAGAGAGACGGTCGTTGTTTGGGACCGCAGCTCTGGAAAACCGATCCATAATGCCATCGTTTGGCAAGATAAGCGGACGGCTGGATTCTGCGACGAATTAAAGGCCAATGGACATGCACATGCAATCCGAAAGAAAACGGGATTGGTAATTGATGCTTATTTTTCGGGTACAAAGGTGAAATGGATATTGGATAATGTTGAAGGTGCAAGAGCAAAGGCAGAAGCAGGTGAATTGGCAATGGGAACCATCGACTCATGGCTAATATGGAATTTTACTGAAGGTCGGTTGCACATTACAGATGTGACCAACGCTTCCCGAACCTTAATTTACAACATCAATACCATGTCCTGGGATGAAGATTTACTGAATTTGTTTACCATCCCGAAAAGTATGTTGCCCGAGGTGAAACAATCAAGCGAAGTCTATGGCAATGCTAGTGCTTCAATACTTGGAGCAGCGTTGCCTATTGCTGGAATTGCCGGTGATCAGCAAGCTGCATTGTTTGGTCAGATGTGTACAAAACCGGGAATGGTTAAGAATACATACGGTACAGGTTGCTTTATGTTAATGAACATTGGAAATGAACCTACCGAATCAAAAAATAACCTGCTTACGACTGTGGCATGGAAGATTAATGGGAAGACTCAATATGCGCTCGAAGGTAGTATATTCATTGCAGGTGCTGTGGTGCAATGGTTGAGAGATAGCTTAAAAATTATAAATACCTCTAGTGAAGTTGAGGAGCTGGCGAATTCGGTAGAGAGTTCGGATGGAGTATACTTTGTGCCGGCTTTCTCAGGACTGGGTGCTCCGTATTGGGATCAAAGTGTTCAAGGAAGTCTTCTAGGTTTGACCCGAGCAAGTACGGATGCGCATATTGCCAAGGCGGCTTTGGAGGCAATTGCCTACCAAACCATGGATGTGTTAAGCGCTATGGAAGCAGATGCAGGCGTATCTATCCAGGAATTGAGAGTAGATGGTGGAGCCACGGTAAACAATGGATTGATGCAATTTCAGGCGGATGTATTGGATACAGTGGCAGTGAGGCCAAAAATCGTAGAGACCACAGCTATGGGAGCTGCTTTTCTGGCTGGATTGGCCGTCGGGTATTGGTCTAATTTGGAAGAAATAGAAAAGATTTGGCAAACAGATATCAGGTTTACACCTAAAGAAGACAGAGAGAAAATTGAAAAGGGAATTGAAGGATGGCATCGAGCGATTAAGGCCCTACAGTTTTGGGGACAGGGGTAAGTTGTTCAGTTATTCAATTGTTGAGTTGTAGAGTTATTGAATTGTTGAGTTGTAGAGTTGTTGAATTGCTGAGTTATTTACGCATTTAATCATTCAATCATTTAACAATAAACAGATGAGCATAGCGAATCAATAATCAAGCGAGCGTAGCGAGCTAAAAAAAATAAAACGAAATAAAATGACACCATTTATTGCAGAAATTATTGGAACAGGCTTTCTTATGTTATTGGGATTAGGAGTTGTGGCGAATGTAGTATTGGAGAAGACAAAGGGCAACAATAGTGGATGGATAGTGATCTGTACCGCATGGGCTTTGGCCGTATTTATTGGTGTGACAATAGCAGGGCCTTATAGTGGAGCGCATTTGAATCCTGCGGTTTCCATTGGGCTGGCCGTTTCAGGGGATTTTGCCTGGGCTATGGTACCAAAATATATTCTGGCTCAATTCATGGGTGCGATGATTGGTGCATTATTGGTATGGCTGATGTATCGGGATCATTTTAATGCTACGGAGGATACATCATCTAAGCTTGCGGTATTTTGTACGGCTCCTGCCATACCAAATACACTATCTAATTTTTTTAGTGAAGCATTAGGGACATTTGCGTTGGTGTTTGGCGTACTCTATATTACGCAAGGTACATTGGGAGAAACAGATCAAATCATAGGATTGGGATCGGTAGGAGCGATTCCCGTTGCTTTTCTTGTCTGGGTCATTGGATTAGCTTTAGGAGGTACTACAGGGTATGCCATTAATCCTGCCAGGGATCTCGGTCCGAGAATAATGCATGCTATTTTGCCCTTCAAGTCAACGAAAGGGGATAGTGATTGGGGGTATGCATGGGTGCCTGTAATTGGCCCTATAGCTGGAGCTGTCGCTGCCGCTCTTCTTGATAAATTGCTCGTTTAATTTACCTTGGTTTTCAATAGATCTGGCAACTTATCGGGTGTTAGAATAAGCCACCAGAAATTGTAAATTGGGGTTATGAGAGTGAATTGTACTCCGCAATTTTACAACGTAAATGTAAGCTAGAGATCATTATAGCTTATAGGGTGTTTTTACCCTAATTGGAAAAGAGGGAATTCACTTATATTCGATGAATTTACCTATTTAATGTATTGAAAATCAGCTATATGTAATGGTTCTTGTTCTTGATTGGGCAAAAGTAAGATTCTTATAGTTCTTACAGTAAAAGTACTTTATTACCATAAGAGAATATATCAAGTTTCGATTCTCTACTATACTCAATGTTAAAAGAAGCTGCGATTTGAGGGTATATGGATTAGTTCTACTTTGAGACATTTCTATTTTAAAAACGGGGAACTCCAAGAACAGCATAAAGTGCTCCAAATTTTACAAGATTACAAATCGTACCTCCAGCATCCTTTGCGAATTATTTGAGGTCTTCGCTACCTTGGTGGTTTATGGTAACGTCCCATAGTGCAAAATACCGAATGTCCTTTAGTAGAATTAATTCATATGTAGAATTCGATAATTATCTCCGGAGAGTAAAAATAATAGGGACTTATTTGCAATATTAAAATCGATTTTTACAATAAATGTATAAAATAAGGGATCTATTTATCCAAATAAACCCCTTATCTATTCATTTCAATTTGAACGAATGCAACTACTTATTTAGTAATTATTATTCGTTTGGTGATGACTTGCTGGCCCTGTTCTAAAACAAGAATGCACAATCCATTATCAAATTCTTTGCCGGTTACATCAATTTGCATTATGCTTTGCGCAACATTCATTTTTCGAACCATCTGTCCCAATTCATTGTATATGATAAGAGTCATCTTTTCACTGCTTGGAGAATGGATCGCAAGGTTGAGATAATTTGAAGCAGGGTTAGGGAAAAGCTCTACTTCGAATGGATTAGAATCTTCCCGTATTTCACTGGTACCCAAATCATTTAATTTGCTCTGAGTAAAAGAGGAAAAGAAGTCAACTGAATTATTATTGCTTACAAGAGGATTACTTCCATTCACAATGATCGTATAATCTTCAACCTCACCAAAAGTGAAGATCTCACATGGTCCGGGAAATCCTCCATACTTCATGCTTACGCGCATTCTCTTCTCACCTGCTGTTGCGGTTACTGGCACGGTAATTTGAGCAGTGATATTACCTGTCGATGCCGTTTCAACTTCCAATTCACCCGCATCGTCAAAATCTCCATCATTGTTCCAATCCACCCATACACGCCAGTTTTCCAAATACGAACTGCCGGAAAATCCAGGTTTTAGCTTGATGTTTTTATTCTGTCCGGGATTCAGAGTAGTACTCAGGTAGGTGTAGTCTCCATAGCCGAAGTCGTTATCAGATTTATTATTGATGCTTTTTAGTCTCACTCTTTTGATCCATTCAAATTGTGTGCTTTGACCCTGCGAGACGCAATATTCCGGTTCACTTATCTCTACTGTGTAATCTTCGACTTCACCTTCCGGGAAAATTTCACAGGCATCAGGAGAATCATTATACTTCATAGATACACGCATCGATGTTGTACCTAAAGCTGCGGTTATTGGAATACTCAGTATACCGTTGATGATAGTTGAAGAACTTTGATTGAAAACTTGCTCGCTATTTTCGTAGATACCATTCTGGTTGAGGTCGATCCAGATAGCCCAGAACTCATTGTAACTGCTTCCAGCAAATCCAGGCGTAAGCTCAATTGTATTTGGACCCAAAAACATTTCAAATGTAACGGCAGTATAGTCTCCAAATCCGCCATCATTGCCAGAACTATTTATATTTCCGTTGGACGAGACAGATTCTATCCATTCAAATTCTGTTGATTGTGCAAATGAAGCACATATACACCCTTCATCAACCTGTCCATCACAATTGTTGTCCAAGTTGTCGCCGCAGACCTCTGGTAATCCCGGGGCGATTGCATTATCATTATCGTTACAGTCTCCTTCACAAATGCTAAAGCCATCTTCATCGGCATCCAATCCGAAAATTGTAAGTTCGACGAGGCATTGACTAACATTGCCGTTGCCATCCGTAGCGGTAAGTGTGATAATAGAATTACCCACATCCGAACAATCAAATTGAGATTGATCAATGCTTAGCTCGAATTCACCACATTCGTCGCTCGTTCCATTATCAAAATCTTCGGGGAATAACACAAGGTTTCCATTCGCATCCAGATTTGCTGAAAGAGCACCAATGCACTCAATGATTGGTGGCGTAAGGTCAAATACACTTATGATCTGGATACACTCTTGCACACTTCCGGAATTCCAATCGATTATATCCCAGGTTCGCAGTACTTTATAGTTTGCACCTTCCAAGAGTAAAATCTGATCTTCGTACGAAAGTCCGATTTGATCACAGTTGTCCTCTACCAATGGGATTCCCGTTAGTTCCGGATCTAGATTGCCAGCATCAGAACATTCAAGTGTTATATCATCTGGGCAAACAACTGTAGGGGCAAGTTTATCCTCAATTATGATTTGTGACCAGCATTGATTGGTATTTCCACTTTGATCGGTGACGGTTAAAATAACAATGATGCTATCACCAATATTACTGCAATCAAACTCGGATTGATCCAACTCAAATGTTACCGGACCACACTCATCCGAAGAGCCAGCATCTACAAAGTCAGGTAATATAATAGCCATTCCATCCGCATCAAGACTGACATTCAATACCGCATTGCATACGGCTATCGGTCCGGTCTTATCCTCAACATTCAAATTGACAAAACATTGACTTGTATTTCCTTTACCATCCGTTGCAGTAACCTGAACAACATTTTCTCCAATATCAGAGCAATCAAATTGATTTGGAGTCAAGGAAAGCGAAACGGAATCACAGGCATCAGTTGCACTAGCAACAAAGTCTTCCGGGAATAGTGTGAGGTTTCCGGTAAAATCTAAAGCGGCAGTTACCTCACTCAGACAAACCAATTCTGGAGGTGTACTATCAATCACCTTAATTACCTGGAAACAATCCGCGAAAGAATTGGAATTCCAATCCACTACCGTCCATTTCCGCAATACTTTAAATTCAACACCATCTAACGGAAGGATTTGGTCTTCGTAAGAAACACCTAGATTATCACAGTTGTCATCGATTATAGGATAACCCGTTAGTTCCGGGTCCAGATTTCCAGCTTGAGAACAATCAAGAGTGATATCGCCAGGGCATAAAATAGATGGAGGTAATTTATCTTCTATTGTGATCTGAGACCAGCAATTATTGGTATTGCCACTTCCATCGGTGACCGTCATGAAGACTACAATACTATCTCCTATATTGGAACAATCAAAAAGTGAATCACTTAACTCAAACGTAAGAGGCCCACAATTGTCAAACGATCCGGCATCGATGATATCCGATGTAATGAGGGCTGTTCCATCAGCTGCCAGACTCACATTAACAAATGCGTTGCAAACAGCTGTTGGGCCGAGTTTGTCTTCAACGGTTAAGTTGGAAAAGCATTGACTGGTATTGCCATTGCCATCGGTAGCAGTGATGGTTACGACGGTATTGCCTATATCTGAACAATCAAACTGATTTGGAAATACGGACAGCGTTACGGCATCACAAGCGTCGGTAGCGTCCAGAATAAAATCTTCAGCAGCCAAGGTAAGTGTGCCGTCAAAGCCCAATCCGGCATTTAAGTTACTGACGCACACAATGCTAGGTGGGGTAGTGTCAAGTACATTAATAACCTGAATACATTCTGTAAATAGATTAGAATTCCAGTCGACCACCTTCCAGGTTCTTAAGACTTTAAAATTGGGTCCGGAAAGAGGAAGGACTTGATCTATATAGGAGACTCCTACATTATCGCAATTGTCATCCACGATAGCATAACCTGTAATGTCTGGATCAATATCTACGGTTTGTGAGCATTCAATAGTGAAATCCTGTGGACACGCTATTGATGGTGGAAGTTTATCTTCTATTACGATTTGAGACCAACAATTATTAGTATTGCCACTAGGATCAGTTACTGTAAGAAATACTACAATACTATCACCTATATTTGAACAATCGAATATCGAATCACTCAACTCATACGTTAATGGTCCACAATTATCGAATGAACCTGCATCAATAACATCAGGAGTTATTGTGGCTGTACCATCTGCCCCAAGGCTTACATTTACAAACGCATTGCATATTGCTGTAGGTCCTTGTTTATCTTCTACATTAATTTCTGACCAACATGAGTTGGTATTTCCACTTTCATCCTCTACAGTAAGAATTACAACAATTGAATCCCCTACATCCGAACAATCGAAAGTAGTTTGGTCAAGCGTATACGTGAGGTCACCACTATTTCCATATGACCCTGCATCAATCATATCTGGAGTTATCGTTGCATTTCCGAATGCATCGAGGGAAACATTTACAAAAGCAAAACACACAGCAGTTGGACCTTGTGTATAATCGATGATGCTCCCGTCCGAGTCGATTGATCCTCCATTTACATTGAACGGAGAAATCGCTTTGGTACCGGAAAAGTCCAATTCTGTGGCAAAATCCATACAAATCGCAATAGGGTCAATAAATAATTCAGATTCATCACATGGATGGTTTGAGATGTCTGCTTTTATATTCGTCAAACACAAAATTGAAAAGAGTAAAGGCAGTATTAGATGTTTTTGAAATTTAGGAATAGCGTGAAATGGGGTGCTGTTCAGGTTGGTATAAGCCTTCATTTTGGTTGTTTAAGTAAGTTAATTAAAGGGCAGAGTTTCGTGAAATAATTCTTTATTCAATAGTAAACCCTTGAAAACTAAAGGTAAGTGATTATTTTCTAGATAAGACTAGGGGTTTTTCCTGAAAATTTAAGTAGAATGATAAGATTGGACCAGCAGAACTACTTCGAGATTAGGTTTGGCGTTGAACCCCAAAAGGTCGGATGAAAGATTAAATCAACAGGACTTTGTAAGATTGCAAGAAATCAACTTATGAATAAGCCTTTGTTATATTTTTCTACCATTGATTTGGATTGGTCATTGTTTAAGGTATTATGTGTATTTACATTTTTTCTACGGGCTGCGTAATGGTGTAAATTTTTAAAGTTTTATCACGCATGCGGTAAAGTGTATTGGCGAGGCCCTCACTCCTAATTGAAGCACAATAACATTTGCTTGCCGTCGATTTGAATATTTACGAGACGATCGTATTGATAATATTGATCTTGGATGCGAATAAAAAACTCCAGAAATTCAAAATCTTTGGTACCATTGTAAGAAGATATAACAGAACAAACATCTACACTTTCTGCCCAAAGTCTATCGACATTCTCTTCAGCCATGACCTGTTCTATTTCTTCCTGAATGGATTCGGCCTCAGACCTATCGTCATCTAATCCATGGTTTAAACATGAAACAAGCGTCAACAAACTACAACAAATAAGGGTTGGTACTATTGATTTTTTCATGATGAATATTATTTGTGATGTATTGATTTCTATTAGTATGAATAAAAAACACGAGAAAAAGTTGAATGAAACGATACCTCAGTAATAGATTGAAAAGTACTTGGCTAATCAATTGAACGTATGTTAGCCTAACGTTGTATGTCTACCCATTGAAGATTATCGAGCATCTTATATAGTATGGTGTATTTTCTTTTGTGATTTTTTCATAACCCGGTCATTGCCCAAGTCCTCATGCAGTATATTCTCTCGAATGTCGATCAGGGAAGTCAATTTGAATATTATTTTCAGTTTATAAGAGCGTTCCTGTAAAGTCAAATTTTATAATCAGAGCAAGCTTGGCTTCATTCTTTATGTTTAGATTCTATATAATACTACATCCATTGCACAGCGCAAGACGCATTACGAAGTCACTCAAAATTGATCTCACCAGAACATCACAAAAGATGTTTGATGGCCCTTCCAAATGCTTCTTACAAGTTCTATTTAATGTCAACTGATGGTCTTCTCCCAATTGCTTAACACTCATTATTCAATACGTTTCACTTTGAGTTGCTAGAACGCGTTAAGGTTGACGCTATTTTCATTTCTTTAATACCCATACGAGTAAGTTAGATTACATCTTCTGGTTACAAGGGCGCTCGTTATTGTCTGCATATTACATTATAAAAGTGTAATCCATTAAGAGTGAAAAACTGAAAGTAATGCGGTTTTCGTTTGTAGTGGATAAAAGCTGAGAACAGTAGCAAGTGTTTCTGTCCTCAGCTTTTTTAATGAATCTATTACGTCTTTAGTTACTAATCCATATTTAATATTTTAAGTTTGTCTCGAACAAAACCTACGATCATTCCACCAATCCAAAATAGAAGAAAATGAACGGCTGTGAACTGATCTATTCCTTCCTTTAAAGAGCCGTTTAGAATTGCAACTCCGGCTATTTGAAAAATAGATACAATTAGAGAAAACGCAAACCCGTATATAAAATATGTTTTTAGTCTTTTCATTATGGCCACCATTTGCTAATAGCTTTGCCAAGCCTACCTGCTATCCCTAAGGAACCAACAACAGCTCCTGCGACAATGGACACTCCAACGCTATCAGGGTTAGATTCCCCAGTTAATTCATGTGATATGAGTGCTACACAGAGTCCAATTCCAGCACCAACAGCATCTGAAGCTAACCAAACCCATCGACTACTCTCGTCCAATAGACACTCTTCATGTGTTAACCACCATTCAGTTGATTTTTTACTGATGGCTAGTACCATACCGCTGTAAGTACCAAAATGATCAGACTCGGCATATCCTTGAGCTTCCCAAGACAAGATTTTTTCATCTATAAAGTCATTCAATTCTTCAAAGCTATAATTTTCATTCGTTAAATTGAGTATTTCAATCAGAAGATTTTTCTCGAAATTATCGATTAATCCTAGTGTAACACCACTTGCAAGTGACTCATGAATCCGATCTGAATTAGCTTCAGCTTTTAATTGATTTTCTATTAGAAATGTCCAATCATTTGTAAAGTTTGATATGCCTTCAGAAATGTCTTCGTGGTGTCTGTCATCTGAAGGAGTAAAATCAGTCGCAAAATCACTAATGTAGATTAACCCTTCCTCTTTCGTGTTAATTCCTTTTGCATCAAAAGAAGAACATGCTTCCATCATGTATTCGTTATGAATATCACCTAGGTAAAACCAATTACTGATTTGTTTCAAAGGTGATGATCTAAGGGTAACTTCATTTTTTTCGTTAGTGTTATTTTCTCCGCAGGCTAAGAAAATCGTGCTAATTGTTACAATTAAGAATAGCAACTTGAAAATCTTTTTCATTTAATTATGTAATTTAATTAGTTAATCTCGATGTACTTACATCAAATAGGAAAAGACTATG
>JBCCVV010000063.1:0-29189 GCA_039194925.1 Bacteroidota bacterium | reverse complement strand
TCCTATTACTCTGGGATAATCATTGGGGAGTAGTGTAATTTGATCAAATTGACTTTCAATTTCTAATCTCGATGATCTACTATCAAGGTGAACAGATGTAAAATACAGATATCTGTTCTTTTGATATTCGATTTTTGCCGTCAACATATTCCTGCGATTAAATCTTCCTTTATATAAAGTTTCAGTTTTGAAAAAGGTATCTACTGCCAGATTGGTAAGAATCCCATGGCCACGTTTGCCATTTACAAATATGTTTTTTCCCGTATTTATTTCTGAGTAATCCGCATAGATGTAATTCATTTTCAAAATGTTGGAAAGATGTTCTAGCTGATATTTGATTTGTGTATTATTTAATTCATAGCCAACTTCTTGCAGAAGAACAACATCGGCTCCGCTAGTTTTTATAATATTGGCTAACGAATCAAAATGTGGTTCTTCATTTAGATTGGGTTCGCCGGAAAATGCTCTTTCTCCATTTCGAAATCCCATCTGGATATTCCATGCCATTATGGTTAATTCAGAAGAAAAAGTAGTAGGATTCTCGAAATTGGAAGTAATAACTAGGGACTCCTCTTTTTCAAAAAGAGAAAGATCTGTACATCCTAATATTGTAATAATACCCAAATGTATAAATAGGTATTTAGAGACTTTCATCTAATATGTTTTACAGTTTAAAGAAAACATATTACCTCCATATTTAAAAGAATGATTCTATTATTTTCATTCGTTTAGTATGAAACCATTGATGAATCATGGGGAACAAATGCTAGTGCCTGTTCGAGTTTCCAGAATTTCATGCTTTACCACAATTGGCTTAACGTAGACTTCTTTTGAATTGGATTTTTCTTTCTTGGTTTTCATAATAACTATTTAGAACAATAGATTTTCTTTGTTAGAATAATTCTAGAAGAATTTCTAATTGTGAAGAGTAAAATTGAATTGTTAAATGTAATGTCAGGTAATTCGAACATTTCATTATTCTGCAGAGGCATTATATTTCTGAACTCGCGAACCAGATTGCCTTCAAGTGTAAATACATCTAAGTATAGTTCTTGATTGATGTATGAATCACCAACCTCCAGATATACGGTACCATTGCAAGAATAGAAAAAGTCGAGATAATTCCTTGAAGAACCTACTAAAAATTTAGGATCATTTGCCTCTTCTTTACAATCTCTAATATCTTTTATTCTTCGAAGACTTTCATTTGCGGATAACCCATTAACATCTAAAGTGCTACAGAATTTACTCGGTACGTTATGCAATAAATATTCAAATACATCACAATGTCCTGTGAAATCCCTTAGAATTTCAGCTTTGGTATACTTGATTTCGTAGGCGATATCCAAGTATTCTTTTAACCAATGAAGTCTGTATGCAAAATCAAAAGGTGCTCTGGTTTCAAACTCGGATATATAATTATTGGTTTTGGTATATGTTTTCTCATCAATAGAGAACAAATTTTCCATTTCAGCAACATGCGCATCAAATACCAATTGAGACATACCCGAAGGAATCGAAAGTCCTTGAAAACATGGAATTCGCATATCTTCACATGTAAGTCCAATATTATCCAAATAATCTTGTTGATCTTCTAATTCGTCAAGTAACTCCAAAAACATCATCAAAGCGGTGTCTTTAAGATTTTCTTGCAATGAATCCGAAACGATGGGTTCGATTTCCTCTGCATCCTGACAATGCACATATCCCAAGGTCTCAAAGGAAGGTTTTTTCGCAGAACATTCTTCATAGTTATCGTAGGTAGTCTGACTCATCAAACCACAACAAATACCGAATATAAAAAGTAGACTAAGTAATAGAGTTTTCATTTTTTTGGTTTATCGTTAATTAATAGGAACTATACGTTTGCCTTTTTCTTCAAATACCAACTCCAGAAAATATTTACTTTCGGTATCAGCATCAGCTTCTTTAAGTAAAGAATAATCTGTTGTTGATTCATCATAAACAATAAGATCACTATTGACCGAACCCATGATGTAAGGTTGGTCATGCTTAGATTCCAAAATATTGAACCCTATTAAGTCAGCAACCGGCAATTCGGCAGACCAATTGAAGTGAGTAATGTGGTTTTCATCTTTATGAATATCCATACCTATAACATCCAAAACATCAATTGCTCCTTCATTATGTCTACTAACTCCTGGGAATCTGTTTTTTTCATGACAACAACAATTGCTTTCTGCGCAACCATTTACCGGGCCAGGGGTGAAATCTTCGTATAGACATTTTATTCCATTTATATCATCTGTCGTAAGGGCTACCAAATCTGATCCTTGGCTGGGAAACATAATTGAGCTGGGGCAGGTCGTATGTAATACCCCAAGACCGTGAAGAATTTCATGTCTTAAAGCCGTTCTCAGGTTTAGACCATCCGTAGTTCCACCGGGGAGTGGCGAAACCCCGACAAGAAGAAATTCATAAGTCTCTAAAAAAGCTATATCAAAAGCAATAATATTGTCTTCTTCTACAATTCGTTCTGTTATAAATGCTGTTGCCTCAGAATATCCGCTTACGGTAGTGTAGCCAAATGTACACCTCATTGCATTATCAAGAATATCAACCACACCATCAAAGTCGACTACCCATGAACCAGGTACATGGGTGTGTGGTGAAACTGCTGCTGCTGCGCTTGCTGCATCATTATTTATTGCTGTCAATATAAGGTTTGCCGATTGTCCACCTTCTGTACCAATACCTGGATTTGCAGCGTATAAATCCATAATGGCTTTGGGAATAAACATCAGTCTGTCTTGTTTGATGTGCGCATAATTTCGAAGCACACAATAAGAAGACAGGAAGAATGCAGCAATCAAGAGGATGAGTATGTGTTTTGTGTTTATCATAATAAATCTTATTTTTTATTGTTCTCGGTTATCTGGTGAAGCTCTTTCATGACAGAAATTGCCTCTTTAAGATTAAAAACATCGTCACCTGAAATAATGAAGTCATTGACTATTTCATCTCTGAATTTCAACATATACCCATTCTTAGAATTGAATATAAATGGTTTTTCTCTGCCGGCATTCATCCTTTCAAGAGCGAAGCCAGTAGGGGGTATGGCCGGTTCCAGAAACATCAAAACTTGATCGCCTACTTCCAACAATGGCACATGGTCGGTTTGGAGAAATTTTGTGCCACCAAGAGAGCCGGCACGTTGAAAAATTAGAAATGAACCGGAATTTTCTTCTCGGCCTTTGATTGTGGTAATTGGTTCGACTGTAAATATTGAGTGAAAATAAGCTTCTTCTCTTGTGTCATATTCTTTTTTGGTCACTTTTCCAATGACTACAGCAGAGCTTCTCAAGCTTTTCTCATAGATGTTGGGATCCTTTTCATTTTTTAA
Organism: Bacteroidota bacterium; assembly: GCA_039194925.1. Taxonomy (GTDB): domain Bacteria; phylum Bacteroidota; class Bacteroidia; order Chitinophagales; family Saprospiraceae; genus CAJXUU01. Next base: position 25,825 of record JBCCVV010000063.1, on the reverse strand, counting down.
ATCCGCACCTAATTTTTTGTATTCTTCGTATAAAGAAAAATCCACATTATATTTCGAATAAGTATCATAAGAAATCTGTAAATCCAACTGAGAATAGTTATCCTTGTTGCTGGATTTATTCGATTGAGCTTCTACTTGACTTATGGAAATACATAGAAAGAGCAGTAAGAGAGTAATTGATTTCATGCGTATAGTTTTTTCAAATATAATAAAAAAAAATTAAAATTGATCATGAAAAATCAGTACACCATCAATAAAAGTATTTTAATCGAGCATGTAGACAATGAATTTTTACTCCTTGATTCTGATAAGAATACTATTTCTATCGTTAATGCATCGTGCATGGAAATCATTGATTTAATCAGGAAAGATAAAGCGCTTTCTGAAATAGTCGAACACTTCATTTCAAAGTATGATGTCGAGCAGGAAGAAGCCCAAAAGGATATTTTAGAAGTGATACAAAATCTAGAATCAATTGGAGTTGCTTTCAAAAAATAAGCATGTAAAATTTCTGAAAGTTGTTGGAAATAGTATGTATCCTACTTTGGTTGCAGACGATATACTTATCGTATCCGACCAGCGAAAATTGAATATTGGTGATATTATTTCCTTTTACAGTGAGCATTCAATCATCATAACCCATAGAATCATTAAATTCAATGCAGAATTTGTGACAACCAAAGGAGATAACAGGTGGAAGCAGGATAAACCCGTGAATCTGGATCAAGTTATTGGAGTGATTAGACAAGGTATACGAGTGAATAAGAAAGGAGCTTCCGTAAGAATTGACTACAGCCATAAAAGCGCACCTGGATTTTTTTATCGTCTTTATTATTTTTTCCTTACTCTACGTACAACTATTTCCTAGATGATGTTGGAAAAACTAAAAACCAGATTTAAGTTTGCTTTGTTATCGCCTTCCAAACTGTTGACTCTGGAAAAGGAATTTGGCCAACTGTCAAACGAAGATTACAGCTCCTATTTAACGTCTCTTCGTTATTCAAATTTGGATTTTCTTCATCTCCTGCTTTTTGACGAATTGAATTTTTCTGTACCGTCGAATCTTATGTTAGAGTTTAAGAGAGAGAAAATTATAAACGAGCATTTAAAAAAAATTGCAATACGCTTAGGTGAGAATGGTGCGCTTGAAAATGTCGTTTGTTTCAAAGGATTTTTGAATGATGAATTAGTGGGGCATAAATATTACAAACGAAGGTCTGATATTGACATATTAATTTATTCTGATTTTGAAAATTCGGTAAAAAAGATTTCTGCGCTTCTGAATTGTGAATTGCTGAAAATGCAGAATTATGGAGAAATCTCCCTAAAAACAGAACAAGGACTAAGAATTGATGCCCACTACAATCTTTTATCTTCGACCCCTTTCGTTTTCAAATATAATCTGCTCAAAAATCTGAATTCAAATACCTATCGTCGCAATATTGGAAATACTGAGATCAATGTCTTTAATCTTGAATTCACCATAATCTATCAAATCATACATTTTGCCATACAACATTCATTCTCCGAGTTTATCCTTCTATTTGAAATTGCTGAACTAATTAAAAATCACCACGAGAAAATAGATATTGATTATTTCATAGGATTAATCGAAACCCACAAAGTTGAATTGCCTGTATGTTTGGTTTTTCAAATTCTTGAAGATAAAGTGGAACACTCTTTTTTCAAAAATGAACGAATCAATGGGATTATTCGGTCAAACGAACAAAAATTAATTTCAGCCAAAACCAAGATTGAAAAAAATCTCTTTACCGTAGAAATTGAAATTAATCTGAATTTAAATCGGATACTTTCTGAAAACCTACGAAACGTTGCATTAAATTATCTAAGAACGATTTATCTCTATTCACTACGTCTTACCTATATTTTCAGAAGGAGGTCAATTAGAAGATTAGTTCATAAAAATGATCGGTCGTAATACGAGTGTATAAATTAACCTGTCGAATAGATAATCAGCACAGGCTTGTTTTAAGTTAAACTCCAAGTCCAAATAAATTCAGGTTGTACAATTCATCTATGAATCCAGGATGATTTTTGCACAGCCATTGTTTTGCTTTTAGGTTTCTTTTCGATAAATGATCGTTCCCAGTATTTTTTTTGTAGGCTCCAAATAAAGTGCTCATCCTCCCTAGTTTAAGAGGTCCATAGCTAGAAATTATTGATGATGGTCCACCTTTCTTCAGTTTTAATAAAGATTCTGTCAGCGAGTCATACTTACGCAAACCAAAAGCTCCGGTCCAGCAGGAAAAATCAATCAATTCATAGGATATATTAATATTCCTAAAACTTCTTTCTTTTATTAATTCTTCACCCTCCCATGCCAGCTCATTCCCATGACCTAAATGAAAGACAAGTTTTGGATTGTTCTTATTAACAATATCATCCAAATTATTTGCATTGAATGTAAATGAGGTGGGTAAAGATTTTTCATAAATAATTTTGGCATTACATAAAACCAGATACTCCGACCCATTGCTTATAGTTGTTTTGCGAAGTGTATTGACATAATTATTTAACTCGCTGATATTCTTGAATGGCAATCGGGATACTTCGATAGATGGTTCCAGTGGATGCTTTGTATAACTGTAATAGTAGTCTGAAAGAATCCTGGTCCGATCCTGGGTGTAATGTACAAAGCTTGGTACCAGATCCTTGCTCGAAGTTTCATCTACATAACTGTCGCCTACGAGGATGCATCGTTTGACATTATTGGCAATTAAAAAGCGTTTTATGGATTGAGGAGATTTCAAAGAATTACCAAAATGATTGTAAATGTTTTGCGCATTTACAGCGTATGAATTATATCCTTTAGATCTTAAGTGATCTTCTAGTTTTGGTATTGCGGACTCAAATAATTCATGGTAAATAATGACGGTGTTTTCTGAGATTCCAGGAATTGGTTCTACCTTCTGGAGTGAGATGTCTTTTACATATGAATCTTTAATTGCCAGTACATTTTTTCCTTTGGCTTCATGAATGTTTGTGGTTTGCTTGAGTTCTTCTTCATCAAAATAAAAAAAATGAATACGTTGATGCGTATGAATCACTTCATAAGGAGGATTGAATATTTCCAGGCTTGTTATTTCACTCAACTCCTTGCCAGAATTGCTAAGGGAAACTGATTTTATACCCAGATTATTTTTTGAAAAAACGTCGAATTTTAATACATCTCGTTGTACGTTCAACAAGAATTTGACTTTTTTTTCTTCATGTGGAACCAGTGCGATTTTATGCATTTCATCCCCGGATGAAAGGAAGGCGGTAATGAATTTTTCATTAAAGTTGTAAAGTTTGACAGAGACTTCAATCTTCTTTGAAAAATTTGGATTCTTTTGATAAAAGTTAAAATCTGTTTTTTTATTTATGATGGCATGAAACCAATTATCCGTTGAAGGTCGTACTTCGTTTCTGTATTTATTTCTCTCTCCAAATACCTTTTCTTTGGGAAAGTAACTCACAAAATTGCAGGGACATTCCTTTGAGACAGCACCAATTAAGTATGAACTGGCTTTTGCGCTGTAAAAATAAATGGATTGATTTTTCGAAGGACTCACAACATAACACTCATCATCATTCTGAATTACAACCCTGGTGTTGCTCGGGTAGGGCGAAGTAAATTTGAATATGCCTTCTGATGGAGTCTTTACAAAAAAAACAGGATCATCTGCCACCAGTAGGGAGGCTTTCGACAAGAAAAAAAAGAGTATAAATAGTAGGATTTGTAAAGGTTTGATCATTTTCATTTGATTCAATTCAAATTTTATAAATTATACTGGTCCTAATAAGTCCGCTTGTATCCAGTAAGATATTATTATTCTCTAAAACGGTATTGGTTATGAATTCAATATTTGCTCCTATGGAAATTGAATTGGAAAGATAGATGTTATTACCAATTTTATATTCCATTCCGTATCCAAGCGAAAAGTCTAAATAATGGATATGGTAGGTACTAATGGGCAGTTCATTTCGAAAAAAACTGTATCCTGCAAAAGCAATTGCAAATAAATTTATGGTATTGCGTTCTCTCTTTTGTGTTTTTATTGCATAGTTTAAACCGAATCCATTCGCATCAAGAGAATTATGATCACCTATCCAAATCCCGACTGTTTTATTGTAGTTTTGAGATTGAAAATCAACGCACAGATTTACATATTTTGCCTTGGTCGTCAGGTCAACTGAAAGATTGATCGACTTTTGACAGAGCAAGGAATGAGAAATGAAAAAGGCAGTTATTATGGCCGTAACTTTTATATACATCAAATACCAAATTTTACATGAATAGACCTTATTATGTTGTTTTTTTCATCGGTAATATAAAGTTATTATTATTCATAGATGATTTTGCCTCGCTCAAAAAGATGAAAGATAACAATAAGAGATTTACCGCAAAAGAACCCTATAACCAGACGTTGGTGGTTGAAATTTATAAAAATAACCTTTCTATTGTGGAAGAATCACAACTGACCAAATCAAAGGAGCTTAATTCTATAATTGTAAGTAATAAAGAAATCCTATTTGAGCGGGTTAATAATTCGTATACGTTTTATTGTCTTGAAAATATGGAATTAGTAGAGGTGGAAGAACTTATTAAAATTGTACTAAGCAAACATTTTATTCAGGAAGAAGTCTTAATGCTGCATGCAAGTGCTACCATTGATACGAAACAAAGCAGGGCGCATATTTTCGTTGGACCTTCGGGAGCCGGTAAATCAACTATTGCAGAATTAAGTAACTATGAAACGCTTCAAGATGATACGTTCTGTCTTCGACAAAAGGGAAAGAAATTTAATTTATTCTCCATTCCCTTTAGAAGAAATTATGAAAAACGAAATGTTTTGGTAGAGTCATTGTCAATTTATCGTATTTACCAAAGCAATGACAATTATCTGGTCAATTTGGATTACAGCAGTCAACTCTTGTATTTTTTAACATCTGTATGGTCTTTTGACGAGCTCTCAGTGGAAAATCAAGATGCAAATCAAAGCATTATTAAACTAACAAAAGATTTATTAAAGCACACCGAGTTAAAACAACTATATTTTACGAAATCAAATCATTACAACGACTTGATAAGTTGAGCAATAGGGAAATTGTAGTTGAGGGCATATTATAGATTCATTGTTGCCTTTGCTAAACTTCAGATGTTGCAAAATCACTTCATTCGTAAAGCCTTGTGAATTCTTTGATTACAAACCTAAAGGATCTTGGTGGTTAATAGTCAACCTAACGGATAGCAAAATATCGAATGTCATAAAGTAGAATTAAAGCAACCAATGAAATTTAACTCTGCCAAATTCATTTATTTCTAACGTAGGAAGTGGGAATCTAAAAATATTTAAGGTGTAGAGAACGTAGTTGAAAATGGAAGATTTAGTCTTTATATATCGAAAATCAAGATCTAATGACAAAAACAATTGCTTGGTTCGAGGATACATTTCAGGATCAGGGATAAACATCTCGCCATTGATTATCCAGTTGTTTACATTTCCTCCATAAAGATTATTCGCACCGTATCCAACCGCTAGATTCAGCCATTTTGGTAATAGCGTTACATTTTTGAAAATACTTCTTAGATTAATACTAATCCAATACGTCTGTGCATTGTAATCTTTCAAATAATTTTCAAGTTGACTTTCTCCAAATACATAATTTCGTTTTACCATACTTGAGACCAGCGTTCCTTCATCTCCGATCACATCAAGGGCAGCGTAATTTTCAAGAATTGAGGATAACTTTATTGTAAAGATTTGTTTCCCGAATATTTTTTGTTGAATGATAAAAAATACCATTCCCGTCATGTTTGAAATAAAATCCGTTATGGAAAATCCCCAGGCCTGAGAGAATCCATCAAAAACTTCAATGGTAGATTGAAATAAAAAAGACCCAATTATGGCTATCCAGAATGCACTTTTTGTAGTAAACCGAAACCAAGTGGACCATGTAAACAGTACAAAACATTGCAGGTAGGAAGTATAAATATGGCCTATTTTGTCCATATGGTTCCATTGACCAAAATCATTTCTTAGTACAAATTTGAATTCCATATATTCGGAATACCAGGAATAATAGAGGCCAATCGAAAAGATCAGGTAGATGCTTGTGATTAAAGCGAGAAAAACAGACTGCTTTTTGAGAGGAAGAAGAAATGCTGAAACTTTTGTGAGTTTATTTCTGAAGTATGCGCCAAGTAGAAATAGAAGAATAAAAAGGTTTGTTTTATTAATAAAGATATCAAATAGAGCAGTTTCGCTATTGTTGCCAATATCGGCAATAATAGAATTTGCAATGAGCAGGATCAGAAGAAAAATGAAGATGCCTTTCTTTGACCTATTCATTAGAGATTGTCTTTAGATCGGATGAAATAATGATATATCGCATAACAATACAAATTTAACCTTTAGGCTGGGCCGTAAAGAAAAAGGTATAAAATCTTCTATTCATAAATATACCTTCAATTTTAAAAAGGCACGTTGTCATAAGATTTGAGGTCATCTAACTGATTTAAAATATTTCCAATTTAACCGCAAAATTCTCACCAGTTTATCTTGAAGTCGTTTAAAAATCCACTCAACACCTATCACCAAAAGCACCCGCCTGTCGTACCCTAGGGCAGGCAGGTTGTGTCCATTGAGCTGCAGCTATTTTCTTTTGGCTAGGAGCTTTTAGCTCTACGCGAGCTAATGCTATGAAAAGAAAAATAACCTGTCCCGAGAGAATCGCGGGAAGCTTTGTCAATAACCACAAGCCTTCTGGCTCGGTATGTTTCGGAATTCTTAGACAACTTCATTATCCATTCATGGAGTTGTCAATGGATCGTACATTGGTAGAAGCAAAAAGGAATCGGTTCGATAAAAGCAAAAAACAAAAGCCCCTTTCGGAGCTTTTGCATTTTCTAGTATGGTAGTTATGTCAGTCTGCGATTAAGCATTCTCCTGACCATCGATTTACTATTAGTTATTGTCCCTTTACCACGCTAAATTTGCCCATATGCGCTCCATGTTGTGTGCTGGAAATTTTATAGAAATAGATACCATTATTTAGGTGACTGATGTCCAGACTTTGCAACTCACTTGTGGTGAAGCTTTGATCTAGTACAATCTGGCCATTTACCGAAATCAATTGAATCGTACCCATAATATCCTCATCGAAAGAGAATTTGAGGTTTAAGGTTTCAGAAGCCGGGTTTGGATAAATGGAAGAAGTACTCAAATCAATTCCTTCCCAGGCTCGGTTAGACGAAATCGGATCGCCTTTTATCTTTCCTTTGATGTGCTTCCCAACAGAAATCGGGATTACCGGCAGCAGGCACCCATTAATCCTCAATTGCAGCGTATAGTCGCCAAAAGCAGTGAAATTCATATGATCCTCGGTAGAGATTAATTCTCCATCCGAATTATACCATTTGTATTCGATTTCCGTTTGTTCGATTTCTTCCTCTAATAGAATCCATTGACCCTTGTATAATATTTCAAAATCGAAATACATATAGGCATATAAGCCCATTTCGGGTGCATAGGGGAGTTTGATGCCGGCGCTGTGCGCAGTTTTATTTACAATAGATTTTTTGTTTTCATATGAGATGAATATTTGTTCTGCAGCTGTTGGATCACCCGTTGCTCCTGTTGTATTCTGGTAAAATGCAAATGGCAACCACTGTCCCCAAGGCAAATCATAAATAGTTTTGGCTTGAACTGAAAACGATTTGAACAGCGAGCAGCCCAATTCCGGATCTTCAATTTCAACACTGTATGAACCGGGTTCTAATTCCTTGGATTGTCCGCCGCCTATGGCTTGGTTGTCGCTGTTGTACCAAGTGTATTGAAGAGATCTGCCCGTAGTATTATTCATCCAGGCTTCACCACTTGGAAGACAAACATTCGGATTGATAACGCTCACATTTTGCAAATGCCAACATCTGCAATCATCATTCACGCTGGTTAGCTTCTCAGTCCTCAGTGACGTTATGGTGTTTTTATTGATAATACCCGCAGTAGTATTGTTCGTTTCATTGACAGCGTCACTATAATTCCATCCTTCTGTAGTTACGTCCCAAGTATCAATATTGACAAAAGCATTTGTATATAAATCCCCCATTGGCCTGGGCGAATCTTGCGACCCTTTGCCAATATTTATTACACCGGAGGCTGGGATACAGCAAGCAATTTCTGTGGCACCAGGCTGAAATGCAACACTCAATGCGTAATCCGAGTGTACTTCAGCGTCGGCATAGCTGCGGGCGCCCCAACCTCTTCCGAATACATTGCCACCAGAAGTCAATCGAATCGTTTTACGAATTCCATTTTTAAGAATCAACAAGCCATCATACGTTGCTCCATTGGTGCCAGTCCTCACACCACATGTGCCACTTTGATATTGGACATTTCCGAGATTCTCACCAAGAGAACTTATGTCGCCCGAAAGTGTATCCAAACCACCGTCTCCAAATGCTCCTTCAATTAAACTAAGAATATCTGAGATTGAATTGAAAATAGCACCAACATCGTACCCCTGTGCACAAGCTGTAGTGATCGAATTTTGGGACATTGTTAATAAATTTGTAGAATCAATCAGATTGGCATTTGTTGATTCATAATCCATTTCATAAAAGAATACGATATCTTCTGCTCTTGCCTGCGCTCCCTTTGATGTTATGCCCCATGTACCTGCTTTTGCATTTGTAAATGTTCTTAGATTGGCTTTGTATGACATTTTGAGGTTCATCTTTTTATCACATCCGCAATCCGCCGGCATATTTTGATTGTTAATACAAAAATACAGCAAATCAATATTAGTACTATTCCCATTTAAGTTACTAAACGAGGCAACTTGCTTGGTACGTCTTCTCCAGGTATCCAAGTATTGAGATCTTGCTGCACCTACACCCTGACTGATATAGTTCCATCGCCAATTGGTTCCGGCATGCTCGTCTACTTCGGGAGGTGTGGTAATGGAAGGCGACATTGCATGAGTCGCATTTGGACTTATCACTTGGCAATTACAGTCAGGATCATAAGCACTTCTCGTTCCTGAATTCGTCGATTTCAGCTTGTTAATTTCAGTGCTCTGGTGATTTTTGGATTCCAAATAGCTGTAGAGAGGTGTTTTCCCTTTTTTGCTTTTTGTCGCATACCAATTTGCAATGTCCGAAAACATTTCCTGGCTGACATAAGTGACCCCTTCGTCAAGCGTCACGTTCTTTTGTGAAAACCCACTTACCGATTGGAGAAGCAGGATAATAAACAAGAGATTTAATCTTTTCATAGATAAAAATTATTTGATTTAATTAAAAAGAATTACTCCAAATTGATTGGAATTACTTTTATCGATTTCGCTTTTTGATGGTCCATAGAATCCTTGAATCCATTGTGCCGAATGGACTAAATTCTCTACTTGAAATGTGAAATAAATTGGATGTTATGTATTGATTATCAGGCCTTAATGTGTAAAGCCGTTTTCAAAACAATTTGCACATATATTTGATTTAATTCGTTGTAGTAATACTAGATTGTGATATATTTGAAATATACCTACAAACTAAATAAGATCATCTCCTTTAATTTTATAATGATTAATGAAATTTACTGCTTAATCAATGAATTCATTATTGCATTGTTTATCCCTATGATGCAAAGGAGGCAAAAAACATAACAGGTTTTAAGAACAATTTTTAAAAATTTCAATGGTTGAAACGAAATTAATAATCGCAGAGGCTCAAAAAGGGAATGAATTGCCCTTTGATGCATTCTTTAAAAAAACATTTTTCGCATTGCAAAAACAGTTGGTAAGAATGACAGGGTCGGAAAATGAAGCCAGGATTTTATTTGTCGAAGCGATGGAAAAGTTCTGGGATCGTTTTGTGATTGCACAAAAGGAATTGCCAGATAATATAAAGGGCTACATCTTTATGATTTGTAAAAATTTGTGGCTAATACAAAAAAGAGACCCCTGGAACAAAGTAACCCTTTATGATACCTATCAGGAAAACTGGAAGGTAACTGAAGACAACAGTCCACTGGATGGTTTTACACCTGCTCCATCCTTAAGTGAAGAATCGCTGGAAAAAGGTTTGAATGCGCTTGGCGAAAAATGTAAAACACTATTGTTGATGAGCATGGATGCTTCGATCAAACTTATTGATCATCAAAAAAGATTGGGATACGCAACCTACCAGGCAATGATCCAGGCAAAATACAATTGCAAAAAAAGATTGATCAAAGAAGTTATGAAAGCTATGGATGACCTCAAAAAAAGTAGAATATGAAAAGAGATGAAGATCAGGATATAGCATTTATTGAGGCATATTTTAATATGGAACTTTCCGAGGATGGTACAAAGCAATTTCAAAAACGATGGGAGACCGATTCGGATTTTGCCGAAAAGGTTGTGCATTATAAACGTAGCATGGATTTGGTAAATGACAAATATTCGGACAAAGAAAGAGTAGAACGGATCATACGTTGGAATCATTTGATTTCTGACGCCAATATGGAATCCTCCGCTGAATCCAATTGGAAAATATGGGTGGTTGCGATCACTGCATTTTTACTTCTTATTATGGTAGCCATCTGGTCTTTTCGTTCAGAACCGAATTATACTCGATTGGTGGCTCAAGCCTGGGATCAGCGCGTAGGCTTGGATTTTGTTGTGCGAAATGAAACCAGGGATTTGAAACCTATTCAATTATCACTTGACACCTACGATCAAAAAGCATACGAAAGAGCGCTGGAATCCTTGAAAATCTACGATACTTCTGATGTTCAATACCACGATGTTCTTTTGTTGAGAGCGCTGTCACTTTATCAGCTGAATAGATGGGAGGAGTCGCTGCTCACGCTGGATTCATTGGCTACGTATGATTTGGCGCTTGCAGATTGGTATCGAGGCCTCATTCATTTGACAAACGGAAATAAGGAAAAAGCTACAGAGTATATCCAAATCCCTGAATCCGGGAATGGAAGTATAAAATTAAAGTAAGAATAAAGGTGAGATACGTTCAAATTCTATTGATTGCGATATTGTCCTGGACATCTGGGTATTGTCAATCAGAAATCTACTCTTTTGATTCTAATGTAAAAACAGGCGATACTCTTGTATTTAAAGGGAAATATGCTGAGGCGATTAAAGTCTATCAAAATCTGTTGGAGTCAAATGATTTGGATTCGTTGGATAGAATTGTTTTACTCAATAGGATGTCCGCTGTTTTTTGTTCGGATCAAGACTATAAAAAGGCTTCGTTATACGCCAATCGGGCCAAAAGTGAGAGCGTCAAGATCAATGCCAATGATCAGGAGGCCGAAGCGTTGGATAATCAGGCTGCAATAAATGTCTTTCAACGGATCAATCTAGATGAGGCAGGCGAAATGCATGAAAAGGCATTGCAATTAAAAAAAGAGTACCACCCGAAAGACAGTCTGTCCCTGGCGAATTCGTATTACAACATCGCTCGGTTAATGATACTTCGAGGAACCTATAAAATTGCATTGGACAATATTAAGTTGGCCATTTCTTTGGTGCCTTCTTCTGATATATTGGGTCAAAAGCTGCTTCTGGGGTGTTGGTACGGCCTCGGGGTTGTTCATTACTTTTTGGGTGATCATCCGGAGGCATTGCGATGGTTAAACGAAACCATCGAATTGGCTGACAATTCCATGCCAGCGGAGGGAGAGTTTTATATTTCCGTTTACAATCTTATGGGCGGTGTGTATTCCAGTATGGCACAGGAGGCCCAAGCTGCAAGTTGTTATTCGAAATCCTTGCTTATAAGTGAAAAGCATTTTGGTAAAGACCATTTGAATCAGGCCGCGACATTGTTTAATATGGGGTATTCTTATTATTTGCTAAATGAGTTGGATAAAGCGGCAGAAAGTATCCAAAAAAGTTTGGATCTATATATTACTTTCGAATATGATCAGTCGATTCTATTTCATCATTATATGATCCTCGGAGAAATTTATAACAACCGTATAGGCATTGAATATCAACAAGAAGCTTTAGAAATATGTCGAAGTACAGTAGGGGAGATGCATTGGAAAACCGCCATGGTCTATTCCAGTATTGCTAATGTATATTTCAATCAGGAAAAATACGATACGGCATTTGCCATACTGCAAAAATCCCTGAAGATCCAAGATGTTTCAAGAGAAGACGGAATTTCAATTATTGAGGACTATAATCTTGCATCCAGCATTCTTATTCAATTAAGGCGCTACGAAGATGCATTGCACTACAACGATAAGAGTATCCAACTCAACAAGATCATTGATAATTTTAAGAGTGAAAGAGATGAATCTATTGACTTCGATAATGCCATCGACGAATACAGACTTTTGACAACTCTTCAGATCAAGGGGGATATCTTTTACAACCAATATTTAGAAAGTGCAGGTCGGGATGATTTGGATCAAAGTGTCTTTTGGTATAGAAAAGCCGCAATGTTGGTACGTCAAATCCGAAAAATGCAAACCCACGAAAAAGATAAGATGGAGTTTTCAAAAACTGTAAAATACATCTATGCTCAAAATATAGCCGTTAATGTTCGATTGAATGAAATCGATAACAATCCGGAATGGTTGTATGCTGCATTCAACTATTCCGAGAAAAGTAAAAGTTACACCTTGCGCGAGTTGTTAAATCAGAGTAAGGCGAAAGTAGATATGAACTTGTCTGTGGAAATTATACAAACGGAGAAAGAGATTGATAGTACCATCGCGAGTATACAGACCGAAATCTTAACTGCCAAATCAGAAGAAGAGGAGGGTTTCAGTGATATAGTGCAATGGAAGGCGAAATTATTTGAGACGCAAAAACGTAGAGATTCCCTCGAACAGGAAATTGAAACACTGTATCCTCAGTACTACCAGCTAAAGTATCTCGAGAGTGATCTTTCTGTCGATGAGGTACAGTCTTTTTTGCCAGAAAAGGGCAATCTGTTAGAGTTTTTTGTTTTTGAAGATAAGGTGTTTGTGTTTGTAATATCCAGGGAGGACTTTCGGGTCAACACGTTAAATGTAACCAATTTAAAAGATCAGGTACAACGGCTTAGGCATCATATTATAGCTAAAAATGAGAGCGCATTTGCCACTATGGCACATCAATTGTACGAGTCTTTGTTGGCCCCTGTACGTGAATCAGTGAAGGGAGATGAGCTCACCATCATTCCCGATGGAATTTTATGGCATTTGCCATTTGGAGTACTATTGACGGAGCCTTATCAATTCCAGGAACGACTACGACCGCCCTATTTATTAAATGATTATGCTGTCGGTTATGCCAATTCGGTTAATCTGCTGCTCAATCAACAATCAAGAACAAATAAAGAAAAAGAGTTCTTAAAAGATTGTATTGCGTTTTCCTACAGCGCGGAAGGAGCAGAAGAAATTATCAACCATAAGATCTACTCTTTGCAAACATTTCGCAACTCAAAAGTTGATTTGCCCGGAAGCAGAATAGAGATAGATGAACTTTCTAAAATGTATGATGGGCAGTATTACTACCAAGCGCAAGCCAGTGAATCCAACTTCAAGACCAATGTCAAAGATTATCGTATTGTGCATTTGGCATTGCATGGAGATATTGACGACCAGAATAGCGACAATTCCAGGATCTATTTTTTTCCTGAGACGCAAGACGATCTGGAAGATAATATTTTGTACAGCCACGAGTTGCCTCAGTTGGATATTCCAGCCGAATTGGTAGTTTTGAACGCATGCAGTTCAGGAACAGGTGTATTGAATGAAGGAGAAGGCATATTAAGTTTGGGTCGTTCCTTTCAACATGCTGGTGCGCGCAGTCTGGTGCTCAGCAAGTGGGAAGTTTCTGATAAAACATCACCAGAATTGATGAAATATTTCTATTCGAATTTGAGAAAAGGCATGCGGAAAAGTAAGGCACTTCAGAAGGCCCAACTCGAATTTCTTGAAACTTCCGATGCATTTAGCAAAGCTCCCTTCTACTGGGCCAATTTTTTTGTGTTGGGAAATAATGACCCAATCTCGATTCATGTCAAGGCATCTGTGGGAAGAATACTTTTAAGCGCGACACTTATTATTGGCATCATAGGATTATTGATTTTTGGTATTTCGAAATGGCGCGTTTCATTGGGTTCCTAGTTTCGAAGTATGGATAGGATTTGAGGTTTATATGCAGGGTAAAAGGCTTGATATTGTCTTATGTATGAAGCTTTCATCGTCGCTTAGTCATTTCTTTTCTTTAGCAACCGATATTAGGATGGAATCACCACCTTATGGTCTAAACCAAATTAACAAAGTCCCAACCATCATTTTTTGAATGGGTCAAAATTTTATTTTTCAACCTCTATTTCCAACTCAACCTTAAAGTGATGTAGTCGTGTAAGATAAAAATCGGATGATCTCGTCAAAAATGTCTGTGGAAGAGCCACCGGAAATATTCTCCGCGACTATATCAATATTTTCATGCCAGGTGCACCCAATTCGGGGGTTATACAATTCAAAATTAAGCAGTTGCCCAAATCTGGGTTCAATTCTTTCTTCGCGTTGTTCAGAAAAATACAAGGCTGCATAGATAAATAATTGGATGATGTCTCTACTTAAGAATCCTGCACTTATACCTTTTTCGCTTTTATTTCCCCTGGCTTTGACTTCTACCAGGGTTTCTTTGTATATAATATCTCCAAATACCTCATTTTGGAATCCACAGCCGTAAAAGTTGGGTGCAACAAATGGTTGGTGTTCTGCATATTTCTTTATCAATCTCTCTTTGATTTTTCGAATCAATTGGATTTCATCGGCAATTGAACTTCCGTCTTTATCCGGATTTCTAAAATACCTGTATTTGTGCAGTCGTTTTATTTTTTCATACTCCTGAATAACGGACTTCTTTGTAATTCTGAGTTTTTTACCGTTGATTTCAGAATCAAAAAATGCAAATGCAATATCGTTTACAAATCCAATTAAGTCAGTATTGATTTGTATAGACAATTCTCCTTCTTCTTCAAGTACGCTTTTATCCCCATTTTCATCATTGGATACATTCCGCCTGTTAATCTTGCGTATATAGTTGTTTAAGCCTGGGAAGATCTCGTTCCAGAAGTTTTTGTATTGAGCAATGAATTTTTTTTCAGATATCATAGGATTTCTTTAAAGTTCTCTATGTTACCCAGCGCCATAGCCCATTTATATATGATCCTCTCGAAGTCGTTCAACTTGTTTTGGTCTATTTTACTTTCATCAATGTCATCAATCAATATGGCACCAATGATAAATATTCTCTTTTCCCAATAATCCATCTTATCATACTTTCTATATTCCCGCTTAAAATGACCCGTTTCATTGCATATCAAAAGATTGATCAACAACCAACTAGAGTTGAAAATTGCTTGTTCTTCTTTTAATTCTTGCTTGAAAAATTCTTTGAGATTGAGTTTTGCACCATTTTCAATATCATATAGTTTTGAATGGTATGAAGATGGCAATTTTGCCAGAAGGTAGAACAAATAGGATTTGTAGAGTTCAATATCGTAGATGTAGGATTCGTTTTTGTACAGAGAAAGCAATCTTTCCAATATCAAATTCAATACGTCAACTTTAACTTCTTTCGATGAATTTCCGGCTTTTACTTTGATGGATATATGTTGGAATCTCTGATTTTGGATATTTCGTTTTATTGCGAGCAATAATTTTCTGAATATGGGATACAGTTTGAGAATTTTGTCCTTTTCAGTGCGATCCTTTCTCTTGTTGAAAATCGTAATAAAAGCCTCTGAAATGGCAATATTGAATTCTTCAACACTAACTCCCTTTTTGTAATTTTTTGATAACTCCTGAAGTAATCGTGTGGCCAATTGCTCATGGATACGACTTTTTCTTAACTCTTCATTCAGAAGCCGTTCTATTTCAATTAGGTGTTTTTTACCCTCCAGATTAGTTGAATTATTCATTTCATCGTAATAATCAAATCTGGCCAGTGCCATTACACGGGCTTTATCCTCTACATTTTTATCTTCCGATCTCCAAAACAAACGCGTCTCAATGGAGTGAAGAAATTCGGTTCTTGAGTAGATTTGAATCTTGTGCTTTTGAAGGGAAAGCCCTTGGTCATTCAGGAGATAGGTGTAAAATTTATTGAGCTGTTTGTTTGCATTGTTCTCATCATTAGAGAAAAAATAGTAATCATCAACAAATCTTGAAAACTTAATATCATTATCATTCAGAAATTCATCAAATTCAAATAAAACATTCTCTGCCAAAATTCTGGATGCATTTCCACCAATGGGAATGCCATGAGATTTGTCCTGCGAATAGGTTTTGATCAATTCGAGCAATACCTCTTTGATCTCCTCGTACCGATTTAGCGTGTCACTCAAATGACTATGATTGATCCGATTGTAGAAGTCGGCAATATCACAGGAAACAACATGCGTGATGGTTTTGTCATTCTTTACACGTTCGTAACTGCTTACCTGGAATTCAAACCAGTCAGAGATATTAATTTTGGATAGCGAACATAGATCATCCAGTTGTTCTTCTCCGGCATTTATGGCGGCCCTTAGCTTATCCTTAAATTCATCCTCTTTGTCTTCAAAGATCCGGTATCGAAATTGGTCAAGATCGGCATCCTTAATTTGTATGCCATGCTCCTTCAAATACTTCTCGGTTCTATCAGAAAATTGGAAGCCTAATCTCTTCCGAAAGAGATACCCTTCAGAATAATCAGGATGAAAACGGTATGAATGCGTATGTTTAGAAAAAGATTTTTCTGCCCTGCGTTGTTCCATTTCTTTGGCTACCCTGAGCACAAGTGAGAGATAGTATGCATTCCAGATCGGTTCAATCTGTGCCACCCACCTAAAACCGGTATGTCCAGTTGGAAGAGGTGTTTCGATCATGTTTTTATCTGGAGGATCAATTGTTAAGTGTCCGTCTGAATCCGGATCGATAGATTCTTTGAATTGATCGTGTATGGACATTAGCGTTTGTATCACCTCTTCGGTACGATCTCTAAACAACCGGTTTTCAAATGGAAAAGGAAAAATATCTGTATCGCCATGTGTCCAAATGTTTTTCAGGGCCAGATAGTAGTGTCGATTTTCATAATCTTCAATGGTAAATATTGAATCGGGATACTTTTTTGAAAAAGACTTGAAATCCTCTTGATCTAATGCCTCCAGCCAGGCCGATGATTCGGTAAGTTGTGTTTTGACATCCTTGAGATGTTTTCCCTTAGGATTCTGAGTAATGTATTCCTCCAACCCTTTGATGTCGAGGTAATTGTACTTATTTATATTACATTGGGCAATGAATTTTTTCCAAAATTTATCCGTTGCTTTGGGTTTGGGACCGGAGAGCTCTGCGGTGTCTTTAGTGTTTTCAGGATTAAGGTCCAGATTGAGTGAACTATTTATTTTTCTAAGACTGAGCACACCCAGTTGATGATTTTTCACATCGGCTATTATGATGCCAATCACCTGATCATCTACCAAAACCGGTGCCCCTGATATCCCATCGTATTTTTTTAACGTGAAATCAAGGCTTAAGTCAATGTCCCATTTATATCCAACTGTGTTTTGTCGTAAATTTTCACCTTTTAAATCACGCTGATATCCATCAGGAAATCCATACGCTTTCCACTTATAATCATTGCCCTTAGGTTGAAATTCTACGTTTAATTCTGGAAAAACCGTTTCATCGGGAAAAATTTCTTCTTCCAGTTCCAGAAGCATCACATCGAGTCCTTTACCGCGATGAGTCACCCAAGATTTAATTTCTTTATCGTCGTGCGTGAAGTATACGTTTTTAGTACTTGATGAACTTAATACGTGTTTTGCTGATATGGCAAGTTTAGGGGCAATCAGAAAAGCCGTTCCTTGTTTTTGTCTGTCTCTTCCGCTGTTGACCTTAAACGTATATTTGGCAATGTCTATCATACTTATTATTCCAGAACTAGATTGTAGGATTTAAATTTTGCTTTTTTTCCGGCCTTCGCCTGCTCGTTTATCTCCAGGACTTCATACGAATAATCAAAATATTGCTTCAAGCGATCATCGTTTAACAAGCTGGAATTTTCTGTTTTATAGTTGAAAATTAACTTTCTTTTTCGATTATTCCGGCGATCTCTGGAAACTATCCATAATAAGGTTTCAATATCCGGATGATTAAATCGAAACCCATTGCTCGAAATGATATAATTCTCACTGTCAATCATTGCCAGGAGTTTCTGGTTGGTATTTTTTTTACTGCCGTGGTGAGAAATTTTTATGGCATCAAAAATTAGATCATCTCCACATGCTTTTAATGCACTTAACTTGTCAATAACCAAGGATGGAACCGTGTCTCCCAGAAAAAGAACTCTGAGTCCGTGAAACTCCAGAATAAAGGCAATCGAACTCTTATTTGGTGGAGATTTATCTTCTCGAATTTTATCTGTTATCATTTTTTTCAACTGGGCATCCAATTCCCTCGTCGATACTTCTTTGCTGCTCAGCAACTCCTTGAGCTTCTTTCCCGCTTTTGATACCAGTTTTATTTCTTTTTCGCTGAAGTCCCTGCTGCTTCCGATAATATTTTCCCATACCTGCTCCAGGATAAAACCATCGTCTTTCATTTCGAAATCCGTCGACATCTTATCTTCAAATTCTTTCATGCTAAATTTATCCAGGGCCTCCAGGACTTTATCCGACGGAGTAAGCAATACAATGTTGACATCACCAAATTGGGCAGATGTAAGATTGTCTGTACTTATTGCGGCATGATTGGCTGTTTTATTCCAAATATCAAGATACTTCCCTCGATGAAATGCTTCTATCAGGTTAACATCATGTTCTGCATTGACGTCTTTAAAGTCCGCTTCCGAATTATCAGGCATACTGAAATATGATAGGAGGTTTTTTTCTTTAAAGGTATACTTTGATAGTATCAATTCCTTAAAATGCATCTGTTTGAACCCATTGTGCCAAATCTCTTTAACCGGGATTATCTTAGGTGCATCAATCTTGCCATTTTGACTAAAAAACGCTATCATACCGGTGATATGATCAACATCTATGTGAGTGACAACCACCAAATCCAGCGACTCGGAATCTGTGTTTAATTCATCCAATCTAGCCTTCAGATTATTCTCAAAAGTGGATTTAAAGCCACAATCAATGAGAATATTAGTCCATTTATTGTCATTATTGCTGCAGCGTACCAAAAAGCAATCGCCGTAAGAAGCTGGAAAAATTTCTATCTTAATCATGAATTCTGATTGTCAATATGATCTTAATATCTGAATAATTAGTTTGAAATTGCAGTAATATCAAGGCTTTATTTTCTTCTTTTCGCCCGGCTGTAATAATTCAAACCCCTCTTCCTCTTTCAACGTTTCTACCATCTCACGTACATCAGCTAAAAGCTGTTTTGCATCATAGATTATGCCGTCTTTGATTGTATAGCGCACTCCACCCACGCGAACCACTTCATTGTCTTCAGTCAACTTTATGGCACCAGTACCGTAAAGCACCTTTAGGTTTTTCAATGGGTTTTCATCGATTACAATGATATCTGCTTTTTTGCCTACTTCAATACTTCCGATCTCATCATCCATACCCAATGCTTCTGCTCCAAATAGGGTGGCAGAGCGTATGACTTCCAGTGGGTGAAAACCTGCTTCACGCAACAATTCCAGTTCTCGGATGTACCCGAATCCATACACCTGGAAAATAAAACCGGAATCTGAGCCTGCCGTTACCCTTCCACCCCGATTCTTGTATTCGTTGATAAAGGTCATCCAGAGATGATAATTTTGCCGCCAATCCACTTCTTGTTCTGTACCCCAGAAATGCCAATACGATCCATGGGAGATCATACTGGGCTGATAGAATCGCCATAAACTGGGTATGGTGTACTCTTCATGCCATTCTGCACGCCGCGCTCGATGAAGGTCTCTGCTCGCCTCGTAAATATTGAATGTAGGATCAATCGTAAAATCCAAGTCGAGAAGCTCATCCATTACGTTGTTCCAATGCTCGGAGTAAGGTTTCGCCGCTTGTTTCCAAAGTCTGCCTGCTTCTCCAAATCGGTGCTGCTCATTCTGATAATTGTAATCCAGAGGATAGTTTTGCAAGGTCTGATTTTCAAAAAGTGCTTCCGGAAGTCCATACCAATGTTCCATAGTGGTAAGGCCCGCATGTGCTGAATTAACAACATTCCAGCGGCCTACTTCCATTTGTGCATGGTGGCAGGCAGACCTCAATCCTAGTTTTTTATTTTCATCGAGTGCTGCTTCGAAGATCTTTGGAGGCAATCCAAAAAACTTGATTCCATCAGCCCCTTTTTCGGCATTTTCGCGAACCCACGCTCTGGCTTGTTCCGGTGTGCTAATCGGATCATAAGAACCTTGTCCAAATGCCGTGTAGGCCAGTATCCGTGGCGCTGTAATTTTATTTTCGGCGCTCAGCTGCTTTTGATCCAAGACCCATTCCAGTCCATTGCCGGCGGAAGGGTCTCTGATTGTGGTTATGCCATGTCCCATCCATAGTTTAAAAACATATTCGGCATCCGCACCTTGCCATCTGCCGCCGATATGGCCGTGCATGTCTACAAAACCTGGAAGAATGTATTTTCCATGCGCGTCTATTTCATACCCTCCGGCCTTTAATTCCGGACGTTTGGTCGAATCAATTTCTACGCCGGGATAACCTACCGTTTGAATGCGTTTAATAATGTTGTTTTCGATAACCACATCAACCGGACCAATGGGTGGAGCTCCCGTGCTGTTAATTAAAATGGCGCCACGAATAATTAGTTGTGGAAACGGACCTTCGCCCTCATTAACTATAGGTGCTTTTTCAACAGGAGCTTGCCCAAAAGACAAGAAGGCCAAACAGGAAAACAGCAACGATACAATAATTTTCATAGTGCAAAAAATTGAAAACAGTAATGTAGCCATAAAATTTGATATATCTGATTGCGAATACAAATCGTGTGTAGCCCGTTTTCAAATTTAAAACATCGGTCATTTATATCCGACCTCGACGCTCATAGTTAAATCCATTTATCTCAATCGTATGAAAGGCGAAATTAAAAGATGGTATGTTGAAGATCAATAACAAAGACTCTATTTCCCATTGGGCAATTCGCTGTACCTACCTCTAAAGGCAAATGCCTCTAAGTATAGGCTTAATTCATATCCTAGTGCTTTACCCATTAAACAAAATCAATATGAAAAAGTATTTAAACCAATTTTTAGTTGTCATGCTACTCGTGGCAGCCGGATGTGAAGAAAATAAATGTGAAGACGTGCAGTGTGGTCTCGGAACATGTAATGAAGGAGTATGCGAGTGCCCGGATGGCTATAAAGGAACCTCTTGTGAAACATTGGAAATTATTACATAAATACGATAGTGCAATATGGAAATGCAGAAATAATAAAAGCATATGTTGAGAAACAGTGGAAAGAATATAGAAAAATATATTCAGGTCAGTTAAAGTTCTTTTGATGAAATTTAGAACAATCTTGATACTCCGTCAACTTGCTGAGGAGTAGTTCATTTGAGAGTTGTCAACGGATAATGGAAAAAAGAGTATTGATAATTTGTGTTTGAAAAAGGAATTGATTTTAGTTTCCCGGGCAAGATTTCTATCTATGAATTGGGTCTTAACCAAAAAGCCAGAGATAGCAATCTTTAAATTCACCTCTCCAAAATTGCTCATTGTGTTTTCCATCGCTACGGGTTACCATTTTTATCTCATCCTGTTCAAATCCTGCCATTTTCAAGACGGTGACCATTGCATTTATCTCATCGATGAGGGTTTTGCTTTCCATTTCGCCTCCGAGAAAATAAAATTGCATGTCGTAAACTTTTCCTTCCCGTTCAGCCCAATCGTATACTTCATCCGAATACCAAAATGAGGGCGATAAAACTCCTGCTTTGCCAAAAACATCTTGATGCTTCATTGCCGCATAAAAAGAAATTAACCCTCCCAGTGAGCTTCCCATAATGCCTGTATTTACTCTATCCGGTTTTGTTCGATACACTTTATCAATATATGGCTTTAAGGTCTTGACAATGAAGTTGACATAGTTATGCCCATTTCCACCACCATATTTTGGATGTTGCCATGGCGTATATTCATCTATCCGATGCGTATCTCCATTTTCTATGCCAATAACAATAACGCCAGAATCACCATTTTGGAATACTTCATTGAGTGATTCGTCCACTTCCCATTCTCCCGAAAACGCAAGGGATTGATCAAAAAGATTCTGACCGTCATGCATGTAAAGTACCGGATAATGCTTTTGAGTGGTTTCGTAATCAGGAGGAAGATAGATCCATATTTTTCGATTCCGGTTTAATTGAGGCATAAAGAAATCTTCTCTCATGATGAGGACATTCGAAGCAGAAGTACTCTTTTTATTCTGAATTGATGTCAACTCATCCTTCCAACCCTCGATTGTCAAAAAGTGAGTTTGAGGACCGCCGTCATATGTAAGGACACGATTCGAAACATCTTCTCCATTCGCTTGCGTTTCAACCTCATTCCAGCTGCCTTTGGTAAACTTAAATTCCAGTTTTCCATGGGGCGGGGTGAAAGTGACTCGAAACAGACCCTCTTCATTTGACAATAGGAGGTAATTACTGTCCATTGGGTTCCAATTGTTGAAGTTGCCAGCCAAGTAGATGTGCTGATCCAATTTGTGAGTACCGGGTGCGGTTATGTTCAGTGTAATTTGCGCAGAAATTAATTGCACATTTGTACTGAAAGAAACTATGATAAGAAATATCATTCTTCCCGCTATTGGTAGGTTGAAAAACTTCTTTTGCATGGAAAGCATGGATTGGAATTAATTAAATACTTCTGGAATTATCACAATTTTAGCGATTTGTATTCGAATACGCACAAGGAATGCAAACGATTTGTTATGATGTCAATTATCCTTTTTCATTTTTGCGTTTTGCAGTAGGTTTACTACATGAGAATATTCTTTACTATTTGTACACTTCTACTTTTTAGTTGTTCCAAAACGAGTGACAAACTGCCCTCAGGATTGCAATATTTTCCCACCATTGACCTTCTCGAAAACGGTTTGGTTTTTAAGTATTATCAGCACCAAGGGAAGATTGGAACACCTTTAAAGACAAATATCAACTACCAGAAAGTTAGGCTTACCGTTGATACCTTGATCTATGAAGAATTTGATGCAGCATTTCAAAGGAAAAATACGACTAAAATGCTAATAGATCAAAACAAATGGATCACATTAGAAGAGGCTACATTCGATCATAGATTTGTCGAAGACGTGTTGGTGAAGAAATACCCCTATGAAATAGTTGCAAACGTTCATACGGATTGGATCAATGATACTGCGTTTCTGGAAAAGGTCGTTGTTTTTGAGGGGAGCGGCAGCAGAATAAAGAATATTCAAACCGGCAGTAAAGATTCGATCACAGGAAATGGAAAGTGTAAAGTGCATCTTGGAGAACGGATATTTTACTCGATTCAGGATGATGAAGAAAAAGAAGCCTCCAGATTTTCGATAGAGAGAAGGTACGAAGAGGGTTTGGGCTTGGTCCAAAGCATTTTATCCAATGACGAATATATTTATGATTCGCAGTTGGATGAAATTATGTCTGTGGCTGAATTTGAACGAAGATCGAATCATGGAACCCAACGTGTTGCTTATATTGATACGTTAATGACAATAGACGATCATACAGAATTCCAACCCTGTTTTCTGCCGCAAAAGATCAATGATTACTACAACGATCGGAGAGCCGGGTTCAAAGGGGGGAAAGGAAGATTGAGAGCAATCTTGAAGGATAAGCTTGATCCGTCCAAACTCCAAGGCCAATCGGGCTATTTGACGTTTCGATTTGTTGTGAATTGCGAAGGTGAGGCGGGTTGGTTTGTCACGGAAGAAGCTGGCTTGGATTATATAAAGAAAAAATTTTCGCAGGAATGCCGTATGCATTTGTACGAGATATTGAAAGCGGAGAAGGAGTGGATTCATCTCGAAATTCGCAAACAACCCCGTGATGCGTATGTGTATATAACTTTTAAACTAGAAGATGGTGAGATTATCGAAATACTTCCATAGCATGGCTTTTGTTTTCCTGGTAATGATCATCTTTTCATCTTGCAGCGAACAAGCTGTTTTGTACAAGCGCGAGTATACAGAGGACGAAAAGATAACGCTTTCCCAATCTCTTTTGAACGCTGCGGGTACAGATTTGTATTATCAAGGTTCCCCAGGAGAGCGCATGATTATTCACGAAGGAAATAGCTATAATCCCAACAATGCATGGGGACAAAGGGAATTGGGAGTTCCCTATTTGAAAAGAGGATTTGCAGCGGAGGCCTATCATTATTATACAAAAGCAGTTGAGTATGATGCTGAAGAATGGTTGGGATATAAGGCGTATTGTTGGTTGTATTTTTATAGAGATTACGAAATGGTTTTAAAAGAGGTGGAACGATTTGATGCTTTTACTCCAAATTTTGTAGACTATCCCCAGGCGACTTCAGTAAATTACATGCGTGGAATTTGCTACTTACAATTGGGAAGATATGAGGAAGCGGTAGATGCATTGACGCTTCATTTGAATATGGAAGTGAAGGATGTGGGACATCAATACATAGATGCCATGCCCTATCTCACACTGGCAATGAGTTACCATAAATTGGGGCAATATGAAGCCGCAGATTCTTTGTATTCCTTGGGGATTCTATACAATTCCACCACATCGGATCTCTATTTTTACAAAGCTCAAAACTTAATAAAATTAGACCGAAAAGAAGAGGCTTTGTCCAATTTGAATTTGGCAACTGAATGGTTTTATAAAGGCAGTAGGAATGCGCGTCCTTACGTTGAGGAGTTCTTTGCGATTTATGAAGAGGATTTGGATGAAATAGCCTATGACTTAAGTGATGCCAATATTTTGGTGCATTAATTCTCTATTTGGCAGATGGACCGATTTTGCTCTATTTTTTATCCGATTCTATTGTGCAAGAAAGAATTCTTATTCGTTGATGTTTGTATGTTAAGTTATTGATATTCAATGGATAATGTTATGGGTGTGTATATTTTTTAAAGCGTTTTCTTAGCGTACTTAATTTTGGATCAATGTAATTTGTACAAAAAGGCTTCTCTGGATTATTTCGATAGTAATTTTGGTACTTTTCAATGTTGGGTTTGAAAATGTCAAAGTGATGAACTTCGGTAATTAGTTTCTCAGTGAAATCCTTTTGCATATCGGTTAAAAGCCGTTGACATTTTGAAAATTGACATTCAGTAAAAGCTTAGATCGCCGATCGGTATTTGGATCTCATTGAATGTGAAGAGGTGGCACTATGTGTGCGCAAATGGATTTCGATTAGGATAGTAAGGTCAATTATTTTTTCGTCGTAATGAACAATAACTGCTTCGGAAAGCAAAGGTGCTTCTTTGGATGCAATCCATCCTTGTTCTACCTCCGTTACTCCGTTTAACGATTGAAAAACGGCTTCTGTACACCAGTGACAGCCACCACCGAATCCTACCTTTTGGGAAGCTTGAGTGACTTGTTTAGATATACGATTCATTTTCTGGTGAAAATAGTTGATTCCAGATTATAAGATCAATTTATCCACATTTTTAAATTGAAGTGATTTAAAACATATTGTTAAGTCCTTTGCAACATCTTGAATGACATACGTTTTTAAATCCCGCGGAATAAACTCGATAACCCTAATCGTTTCTTGGTTAACTAAATTATCGAGCTGGACTGAGCCAGTTGTACGAAGCCTGCATAAAGTTGCCCACAGGATAAGAGTTATCCAGGGTATGGCTTTGTGATGCAATTCCG
>JBCCVV010000062.1:0-29650 GCA_039194925.1 Bacteroidota bacterium | reverse complement strand
CAGTCGCGTTTTTAAAATACTTCAACAAGACATTGTCGGGGTATTTCTTTGCAATAATTTTTTGCGTCTCACTGGATATTTGATTTAAGTCAGGTCCATTTTTTCCAGAGGCTATTATTTCTATTGTTGTAACCATCGCATACCCTACTGGCCCTAATCCCAGTTTAATTAACTCATACAATGCCTCAAATCCGATTTGCCAACACCCTTTGGTTCCAAGATAGAAGTCACTTTGATATAATGAATAGTCCCTTCTGGTAAAACTTAATCCATTCTTGGAAACCTCTTCGTAGGTATCATCCACGGACATGGATATATCACATTTTTGATAAGAAGCAGTGGGTCTATTCGTGAGTGTATTCAACTGCAACGATAATATGAGTTCATTTCCTTTATTCTTCTGAGGCAAGTCCGGATCATCGTAGTCCCAAACAAAAATATTCACAAACTTGGGCAGATCGGCTACTATTTCCAAAGGCTCAAAGTATAGGTTCTTTTTGTTATCGTACGTTTCACTAATTAACTTTTTGCCATCAAATTCAATAACAAGGAAAGGATCAGAAGAACCGCTTCCTATATCCATACCGTAAATATCGGTCAAGGAGTATATTACTAGTTTTTTACGCATCGTTGCCGCCAACCATCTTTTAAATTCATCTTCTTCCGATAAATTATATAAATCGTTATCGTACCTGCCCTTTCTTCTATATTCGTCATACTCATCCAGCCTTCTCAACTCATTCAGGTGAATCAGCGCAACAGGTATTTCTCCCATGATGGATGAAAGTGCCGCTTGCTCGTAGATAATTGAAGCCTGCTCAAAAGAATAGCGGAAATATGCTCTATATTTTGTTAAGTGCTTATATGCTTCCCTGATACGATAACTTTGTTTAAACGTTTTGTATAAGCCATAATGTGCCTTCTTATCTAGGTCTTCAGACTTTCCCATTGCACACACATAGCTGTCGTGCGCATTTTGTAAATTTGATTTCGCAAGGTTGGACGCTCCGATTTCGAGCATGCTTCTTCCCAGTAACTTCATTACCTCCTGTCGTAGAGAATTTCCAGCCGCATCATCCGGGTAGATGGAAAGATAAATATTCAGATAATACGCAGCATTTTCATATTTATTCGCATTAAATGCCTGTTGAGCTATTCCGTACAGCGCTACCTTATAGTGATCTTCAAAATATATGTTGGACACATCAATCTTTAAGTCACTTGCAGCCAATTCTACATATTTCTTTAGTCGGATGAAGTCCTCTTCCGTGCGAAGAATAGGCATTAGATCATTGTAAAGCAATTTAAGATTTGAACTATGTCCCGTTTTGGTAAGAAGGTTGCGAATATTTGTAACATCTGCTTCAATGGTCTTCGAATAGCTGAGTTGGTTTATCAATATTTTACTCATCCTAAAATAGTATTCGATTAATTGAGTAACATCCATGTAACTGTCAAGATGACCGGAATTAAGAATGAGTTGAATGGATTCAAATTCCCTGGAACTGAACATGTCTTCTATTAATTGAGAATATACCTCACCAAGCATATTCATTAGTACCGTATCATGCTGAGCAACTTCTCTGAATTGCTCGGCAAAAAGAAAGATTTCATCTATCGAACGATTTGCCGAAAGTACTTTCGTAGCATGTAAAATATAATCGTCCTGATCGTCAACATGTAAATTATTAAAATCAATATCGTACAGGTACCGAAGTGCATCGGCTATCTTGTCATCGTCAAAAGCGCTCATCGAGGCGTACAATCGTATTCTTAAGGGATGATCAATGTAAGTCGACGGATCGTTAGTCGGACATCCATAAGCATTCGGAGAGGAAAGTATGTCGTCCAACATGTATACTGCTTTATAGTGCTTTTTCGAATTAATAAGGCGGTATTTATCCCTGGTAAGACTGTTGATATATCGCGCTAGATGTTTATTCCTTTCCAGTAGAAAGTCGCATCTCTTGTACATGCTTTTCTCTTTTTTCAATGCATCTTCGAAGAAAAACGTGGCCTCATCAAACGTTTGAATATCTTTCGACAACACCTTCCCTAACTTGTAGGATGCTTCTGTTTTGAAAGGGTCTTTATTGTAAGCTTTTTTGTAGAATCTTTCGGATAACTTCGGTTCGTCGTTTGAATAATGTGTATTTCCTTTTTCAATGAGCTCACTGTAGCTTGTACCACACGAAGAAAAAAGAAATAACGTGCAAATAAACAGCAGAAATCTTAACATAGCATGATGGGTTAATACTTGGGTTGATATGTTTATAACATGATATGATGTTTTTAAATTCCATTGATTATTAATAAATAGATCGGTTTGGAGTTTATACCTGGATATAGCGCACTCCATTTTTTTAATCCTTTCTGGTAAAAGTTAATCGGTTTGGAGTAATGGTTTTTTCAGTTTCTAATGCTCCGAGGTGGTTATAGATAGCTCCGTAATTAAGTAAATCTCTTTCTGTTATTTCATTTAAAATTGATAGCTCAGAATTGAAATGTTTTTTGATTAGTTTATACGTTCGGCTCTTTCTATAGGATTCTCCAACATTGTTATGCATTGTGACTATTTGATGCTCAAGTTATTTATCGCTAAACGACTCCTTTTATTTTCCTCCATCTTTCAGGCATAATACTCTCTAAAGTGATTATTTGATTTACACATATACAAGGCTCCTAAAGTGAGCGGCGACCTTAATTCTACTTTGAGACATTTCTATTTCAACAAAAGGAACTCTAAAAGCTGCACAAAGTGCTACAAGAATACAGATCGTATCCATAATATCTTTGTGAATTCCTTGCAGTCTTAGCCCCCAGTTGTTTATAGTCAATGCCATGTATAGCAAAATATCAAATGTCCTAAAGAAAAAATAATCCATATTGCCTTTTTTGATGCCTACATTATCCATAAAACATACCGTTCATTCCAATAAATCGACCGATCATCATTTATTAGTTCCTATGAAACTTTCATTGCCTTTCGGATTGTAAATTCTTCATACTTTAAGAAAAAATATTCTACCCGAATTAATCAAAATCTAAGCTCATTCAAATCACAATTGCAAAATCCAGCGTATACATTATGAATACCCCAAAGAAAATATCACCCCATTTTTATTATCACGAATTTTTTTCACAGGGCATTTGGCAATCAAATCATGAACACTTGCTCAAACGGCTTCTTGATGAAAGAATAATCGTAATCATGGAACACATCCGGGTTTCCTTAGATAAACCCATCTATGTCAACAACTGGAAGTGGGGAGGAAACTCCATGTATCGAGGTTTCCGTCCCAGGAGCCATCAATCTGCCAGATATTCTCAACACAAATTTGGACGTGCTGTCGATTTCCATGTAAAAAACATGACCCCTGATGAAGTGCGGCAATACATTTTGGATAACGAACAGGAATTTTTGAATATGGGATTGACCCGACTGGAACATGGCGATGACGCACCCACCTGGGTGCATTTGGATTTGGCATGGACGGGATTGGATTCTATTTATGTATTCCGAGCCAACTAGAACTTATGGGTGATTTTTATTTTTTTACGGATCCGGCAACTCTGAATTCTCAGAATTCTAATCAGGCATTTGGACCAGTAGCTAATTCTGATTCTGCATATGAAAATGGGAAGGATACGTATCGGATAACTTCATTGCATACGGCAAATAATGCTTCAGCTATCGCAATTTGTGATGGAACAATTTGCATTCAGGAAAATGATAGCAACTCGTTAAATGTGATCATTAAACCGGATTATCAACCTCCATTTGATTTCCCATACATCAATTATTTTATTTACAAGGGTATTCGTAGAGATTCCTTGCTATCTGTAGGAACCAATGAAATCGTTACAAGCGGCTCCATTCCTTTTATCGACCAAATTCGAAATTCTTGGCAAGATCCCAACAACGATAATCCTATTTCAGAATCCATGTCGGTACTGGGTATAAACTACAAAGAAAACCACGGTTTCGAAATAGATGGAAACGATATCTTCAGAGATGAAGATCCAATTGATCATTTTTTCTACTACATCAATAGTAGCTTTGAATTGCCCAAAATAAATGCGGGCGATAAGATAGGTGAATTTAGCAGTGATTTTGGGATTGAAATAGTTTTGAGGAGAATGGGCCATTATGGTCAGATAAGCTTGGCGCGTACGCTAAAAGGATATTTGAAGGTAGACTCCATTTCCGATCCAAATAATGATAGTGGTATTTGGGATAATAAACGTGACGACGCAAGCTATTTCAAACATTGGCATGCAAAAGAAAAATGTCTTAACTATATCGATCCCTGTGCATTCTTTGGAAGTTTTTGCATTACAAAAATATTTTATCGCGACAGCCAGGGAAACAAGCATAAATGTAATTCCGCTCAAGAAATTTACGATGTTTTACTGAAGAGTTTTCAAAATCGAAATAAGGCATATTTGGATATAAGAAACGACCATGGATATTCTTTGAATTATTTTAAGAATTATGGTGATGAAGTGAAATTCAGCGATAAAGATGCAGTAAATGAAAGTACATTTAAATCCACTCGCAATACTTGGCCCATATTACAACTTGAGAAAAGCGAATTGGCTTCGATTTTAACTGTAAAGAACAATCTGGCAAACTGTCGATTAGCAATCAATTGCTCAAATAACAAGAACCCTTTGATTTACTATTCCAAAGCCTACGTTCGTAAAATACGCAAACTAAAAAGAAAAAATCGATACTTTTTCACCAATAAACAACTTGACTTTACATCTCCAACACCGTTTTCGTTTGTAAGGATTGAAGATAATGGAGTGGACTTTTTTCTATCGCAATATTATAAAGTCAACGTATATGATTATAGTAGGAATGACAATCCTGGCGGCCCTTTAAGTCCTTCAAAAGATCACTTCCTAAATGGTGTGTTCAGACCATTGGATTTAACACAATCTATTAGCATCCGAAAGGAGCAGTTTGCCTGCACAATATGGAACGAAGAGATTCTTGTGAATCAATCACATTATGGAGGGCCCAGTTTTATTGCCAATATTGGTGTAGCCGAAGATGATGATCATATCTCCTTTTTTGCAATTCCATTTAGATTCATCGATACAGGACTTACCATTCAAAATCCTGAAACTTTTTCAACGCTAGTCACTAAAAGTAAGAACACCAATAAGATGTTTTTGCAAGAAGTATTTGAATTATTTAAAAGAAAGGAAATATATAAGGAGGAAATGGATATCAATGTCAATGGAAATATTGAGCCTATAGACGCTGTTGTAGTAAAAAATGTCCCGATCTCTCCTTTTGAGCTCATTTTTAGAAAATATGAAAATCCTGAAGACTATGTTTTCTTAATATTCGAAAAAGCCACGTTTGATCAGAAAGTTCTTCATCAATTCCCGGGTTCAAATCAGTTGCCCGCATGGTTAAAGAATGGTGTTTCCAATAGAAATACAAGCCTTAATGGAATAGAGCATATAGAGATGAATATTCTATTTGAATATATGACAGAGTCGCAAAATAAGATAGTCATAAATCAAGCAAATTCAACTTCAAAAATGTACCAATATGCCCATAATTAATGACTCAACTATATTAACTAAAATCCAATCTATTATGAGTGCTACTGGAGACAAGCGATTGAAGTATTTTGAGAATAGCAATACGGACCCGAGCCCCGAAATTATTACTTCTATTAGAGAAATTGATATAGCTGGTGAATTGGTGAATCCAGGGACTACCATCAACTATCCAGGAGATTTGAATACCGCCAATCTTATTGCAAATGGATACTTTTTTTATTCTGAAGATCCTTCACTGGGCAATCAAGGATACTTTAGAGTACATCATACTTCAAACGATCCACGTGCAAATAGCAACGTGATAAAGTATATTCCCACATCTCGATATAAACAATATTACAGAAAATTATATACACCAAAATTTCTGTTGAATAAGACCGATCCAATTTCAGGAGTGGCTATAGCTGTTCCCATTGGATGTTATACCTTTCAACGCGGTAAATCCTTACACAATTTTCGAAGGAAGGATGGCTTATTTCTAAATTTTCCAAACCCCTGGAGTCAACAAACGGATTGGTATGGAGACGCAGCATTTGAATCAGATTTATCAAGCGTAAATGTTCCAAATAACTCATATGTAAATCAGAAAAAGATTTTAGGTGTACTGACTTGCAATGGTGGAACTTTGATGAGTTTCAATCTTTATCAGGCAATACTTTCCAATATTCTATTTTCATTGCAAAGTGTATATGGAGCTGCCGTTCCGAATTGGTCAATTGACGGGCTGGGAGGAGACATAAAGTCGACAACAACGGAAATCGAATGTGAAGTAATAATTAATCAGGCCAATTTTGCTCCTGCCATAAGCACTAATCTTCTAAACTTATTGGATGCAAATAAGTTTTTGCTCAGTAATATTTCTCTTAAAGTTTTACAGGAGGACCCTACAATGGGTTTACCTGTACCAGCTCCTTTTGGCTCTGTTGTACGGGTATTAAATGTTAATGAATTTGTTTTTACAAAATTTAGCTTTTCAGTTACCTCATTTACCAAAGCAAATTTACCCTAATTAGTTATGTCTCAACCTGTAGTATATTATCCACGTGTTTCAGATCTAATTAATGCCTCTTCCATACCTGGAGATTTGGTTACAATTGAGCAAGTATTGGACAATTCAATTGATGCCATATTAAAAGATTTAAGATATAAAAATCTGCTAATTGAACATTCGTCTAACGGGAATGTAAAATTTTATAGCCTTGTCCTAACCAAGAAAAAAATTGTTTTTCCATTAATAGGTGACAAAATACAATTGGTATTCTTTCCAGGTGAAAGTGGCACTCAATTCTCGGACCTACCCCTTACATTAGAATGGGAATGGAATGTCAGTAAATATATTCAAGACTTTCAAGTCCAGGGATTCTCACATGCACCAAAAGCTTTTCTTCAACTATTATTAGAGCTGGCCGATGTCTCTGAGAATGAATTTATGGATGGGGTGATTGCTAATTTTATTTCAAGCAATACACCTTATGTAGATTTGGTAGATTCAGTTTTAAGCAATCTAAATCAAATTAGTGTTATAGATAACCAACATGTCAGCCAAATTCAAGGGATTCTACAATCATTAAAGTCCACACTTCAGAACAATTCTACAGTAGTGGTAATTGATGAATTGGAAGAAATACTGAATTCTTTTGAAGAAATTTCAGATTCAATAGGTATTGATTTCGACCCTTTTGTAGTACTTTTTGAAACAATTGTCAACGATTTAAGCAATGTAGGTCAAAGTTTTGAAAACCTTATCCAACTGTTTAAGATATGGTTGGGTAATATCACAATGGATGATCTTGAACAAATCATTATTCCTCAATTCAAAATTTCATTCCAAGATATTGCAGCCTCTATTGAATTTAGCAGGGAATGGTTGGTTCCGCTGGTAGATGACACATCAAGCGCCAATTATGGTACTCCGATAACAGATGAAACTATAAAAACTCAATTAAAGGTAGACGTTGGAAGCTTCATGTACGATACAAGAATCGGATTTCAATTTCTGGGAGAGCCGAACTTTTCATTTGATTATTCTCAGATCGGAAAAACTGGATTGACCCTAAAAATAGATAAATTAAAACTTGATCTAAGCACAAAAACCAATATCTCCGAAGCCACCGCCGATGGCCGACCGCTTGATTTCATGGGCGTCTACGCACAGGAAGCAATAATCGGACTCCCCGAAAAATGGTTCAAAGAAGACAGCGGTACAACACTCGGCATCTTCGGAAGAAACCTTTTGATTGGTAATGGTGGAATAACCGGCAAAATTGATCTAGAAACGTTAGCAGCACCTGGCACACCATCCAATGGTACTGATGAAATGATCTTCACCCTTGGCAAAAAACCATCCTCCTCTTCCAATCCACGCAAAGGCTTTAAAATAGGATTTAGCCATTTTACTATGGAATGGCAACAAAATGCGCTCATCGAATCCTCCGTGAAAGGCAGTTTGACCATCCCCAATTTCAAACAGTATGATTTCTCCACTGGAACGGTAGACCCCGCAGATCTGAAAATAGACATCGAAGCACTTTTTGAGCAAGACGGCGATTTTTCAATTACGGCAAAAGCAGATGGCGGTGTAAACCTTTGCATCGATAAGGTACTGATCATAACGCTGGATAGCCTGGAAGTAGGTAAAGACGATGACAAGGTGTTTCTATGTGTTTCCGGGGCATTGAGTTTTGAAAACAACGACATCCTGAAATCGTTGATCACCCAGCCCATCGAGGTAAAAAAGCTTTGTATCTATAACGATGGCAGCTTTGAAATAGAAGGCGGATCCATCACGCTGCCCGCTAGTGTGAAAATGAAATTTGGCCCTACAGAAGTATTTGTGACCAATCTTACATTTGGGTCCGAAGAGATAGAGAGAGGTCAGGTATTGAGAAAGTTCAAGCAAATTGGCTTTAATTGTGGCTTGAGTGCAGGAAATGCCGGACTGGACCTTAGAGGGGATGGCATTACCTATTGCTTTACTGTGGATGACGATCAACATGGAGGAGTCTCTCATCGATTTCTTAAAATCTCGGGAATTGGTATCGATCTGGTCATACCCGGCAGTGCCAGCAAAGAAACAGCAGCTCTGCTTATTCAAGGCTACCTTTCGATCAAACAAAATGAATACAAAGGTTCAGTTGCTTTCCAACTGCCCAAAGCCAAGATTGCCGGTGGAGCAGCGATGATCTTGAATCCTAAAAAGAAAGCCTGGGTAATTGATGCACATTTGGAATTAGGAGTACCGATCGAATTGGGGTGTGGTTTGGGAATTTATGCCGGCAGGATTCTAATGGGACGAAATTATATTGCTGCCCGGGAAGCCATTGGCCTCACATCGGACGACAAATGGTTTGATTACTACAAAAAAGATGTTCCCCCTGGTGGCAAAGGCGTTCATACCGGCAAAATGTACAACCCGGTGGATAATGAGGCAATTGTAAAAAATGCTTCCTCGCGGCATTCGATAGGAGCGGGATTGAGTCTCGCGACCACAGCGGATGATGGGAAGACATTTTCTCTGCAAGCTTTCTTCTTACTATCGCTGCCCGAGTTGATCTTTATTCAGGGAAAGGCGAATATTCTCGGAGAACGCGTTGATCTTACGGATGATGAACCTCCGTTTTTTGCCTTTGTAGCATTTTCTCCTGGACACTCCGTGGAGTTCGGTTTGGGTGCAGATTACAAGTTGCGAGATTCAGGCAAATTGGTAAAAATTCATGCTGAGGTAGAAGCTGGATTCTTTATGGAAAACAGAAGCGCCTGGCATGTGAATTTTGGTACAAAAAATAAACCTATCACCGCCAGGATCTTGGATCTGTTTAATGCATACAGCTACCTTACCCTGTCCGCAAGCGGTATTGAAGCCGGTTTTGGAGTAGACTTTGGGTTTGATAAAAAATATGGTCCGGTCAAAGCTAAAGTAGGTGTCTACTTGCATGCAAGCGCACAATTAGGTTTTGCAAAGAAAAATGACAACCTGGGACCACAACTAGGAGCAGCCATTTTATTGGGCGGCTATGTAGATGTATCCATATGGGGAATAGGTCTTGGAATCAGCATTGCCACAACCCTGGAGGCTACAGTACCAAGGCCTTTCCGAATAGCCGGGTCCGTAGAGGTATGTGTATCGGTGAAACTTATTGTGAAGAAATTCGAAAAATGCATCGATGTTGAGTTTGTATGGGAGAAAAATACCGATTTAGAAGACGATCCAATACATCCGCTGCCCGCTGACCTTACTATAAACCCTGCCAAAGGATCTCCTGTATCCGCACTTCATATAGGTTCGGGAAGAACCTATGAAATCGATTATCTGGGTGCATCCAATTCCATGCCATCTGATGCGAGCGGTATAAACAAATCCGTCCCAATGGATGCCATTATTGATCTTCGATTGGAACAACCTGTGGCCGCTAGCGATGTATCCCACAAAATTGGAGGAATCACCAATGGCCCTCGCGGTAATGTAGATCTGATCCCTCCCAAACCCAGTTTTAACCGTGTAACCCACCGCTACAAAATCAAGGATGTAGCTATCTGGGCCTGGAATGCCAATTCAAATAATTGGGTGGATTATCATCCGTATGAAGCATTGACCATCGGCTCAGTAGATGCAAATATGAATGTGAGCGATTTTAAACTGGGATTTTTCCAAAAAACAGGAAAGGAATACAACAAAATTCGATTTTTAGCACAGACACCATTTAGTTATGTGAAGACTTCTTCCGGTGATTATATTCCTGAACAAATGGGTATTACAAGTGGGACATTATTTTGTAAAGAAACGTTGAGGAAATGGCATTGTGTACAATGGAAAGAAAAGACAGCGTATCAAGATAAAAAATGGTACCATCATAGAGGTTTGAATTTTGTGGTACGTGGAGCAAATGGAAGCGTGGTCCCATTTAATAATCCATTTTCCATTCCTAATTCCCTCTTGATACTCAATGGCTCCAGACTCGAAATATTCTTACCGGAGAATGCCGTAAATATCCATCTAAAACTTTTCACTTTTTCATCCGGGGTAACCGTCAAATTCTTAGAAGCAGATCACCAGAATGGTTTTGTCCAATATAATGAAGTATTGAGCGTACAAAAATCTGCTTTGGATCTGGTACAACCCGTAGTTTATGAGAATGAGGCTCAACCGATACGAAAAATAATTATCGAGCCTCCAATGCCCGATACCCAACAAATTCAATTCCTGATGATCGAAAATGACCAATTCCAGCAATTAATCTATGAAGGTGGAAATGATAAGATTACTGTGGAAGAATTGAAAGCACGCATTGCACGAAATCAGGCAGAAATAGCGGCCATCAATGGAAGAGTTTGCCAGAATGATCCCAACGGTGCCCACTCAATGAGTAATGTCGAAGAAGTGCTGTCGAATTGTAATGCAGAATTACTGGAATGCAGGGCAAATATTGAGTCCATTCAAGGTCAGATGAATGAGCACTGTATAGTGTGCGAACGACTGAAAACCGAGTTGAAGGAATGTTTGGAAAAAATAAGCGCTTTTATTAATCTGCCAACTATTTCCAGATGCCTCGAGCATATCTATAAGCTTGTTAAGATCAATAAACAAATAGAACTGAATATCTCTCTTTCAGAATTGATCCGTGAAATAAAGAAGTGTGAAAACAATGTCCATAAGGAATTGACGGCATTGTTGGAGACATTGACCAACCAATTGGAAGCGTGTGAAGAGAAGTGTCAGAAATATAAAAATGATTTGGAAGCCGAAAAAAGAAGATGCGAAGCTCTGGAAAAGAAAATCAAACAGCTCCAAGCCTTTATTCAGTCACCCGGTGGATTTACCATCTCTGATGAAGGCCATCGTTGTGGTACGTATATTCATGAGGTTTGCTGGCTCACCGAGGAGGATCATTATTACAATCAAACGATTCCCGGACAAGACGCTATCGAAAAAGATTTCCAATTGGCACAATCGGCCATTGAACATACCATTGCTCCTATCTGGAAGCCAGAGCAAAAATATTTGATTCGGGCAAGAGTGGCAGACAGTGTGAATGGAGGAAGTGATGATGAAAGTGATATCTATTTTGGTTTTGAAACAAAGGGTCCGATCGGTCATTTTCCAGAAAACCATGAGGCATTAGACCCGCTTAGAGTGGATACTCCAAATCCAAATTTTGATCAAAAAATTGAAGCTCCCGAAACGGTGTTAAAACATTACATCAACAATCAAAAATCATATCCCGACCCTACTGGTAATATTTTGAACCGCAAGCAATTGTATTACAAAAACCCAAAAATACTCTTGTTTTACACCAAACCGTACGTCTATCATTTCTTTGGTGACTGGCCTGCATATAATGGATTACCCGCACAAAGCGGCGAGTTGGAAGTAGTCATCAAAGATCCTGTCGAAGATGTTTCGGATCCTTTGGCCACCGACCATACCTCCTCTGTATTTACATTATTTCCAGAGACTGTAGTGTCGTGGAAAGATGAGAATGATCCCATCATAGCTGCCGATGTACAACTCTATGGAGTCATGCGGAATCCAGAATTGAAGAATCCTGACTTTACCGGAGGTCCGTGTTGGCAAAGTGGCGGAAGCCCCATTGTTCCTGCAAGTAAGAGTACGGAAATCATTCCCAAACATCTCAAACCATTAAAACTGTATAGGGTTATCTTCAATAACAAATTTGAAGGGGTAAGTAAGGAGGTTCTTAGTTTTGGTTTTCAGACTTCCAGGTTCGGATCATTGGCTGAGCATATAGACTGCTACCACTTGAAAGATAAAGAGGGGAATACAAGAGATGCCATTTTTACTGTCGATATTAATTTGAACAGAGCCTCTAATTCAACATCACAGATCAATATCAATCGTGCATTGAATATAGTACAGAACGATCCAAGCAACCTGGATTCGTACAATGAAGCGCTGGCAGGCACTTATGCTGATCCTTACCAACGATTGATGGAAGGTCATTTCAAATTCAAGGCCAACCACCCTTCGCTGGGACTGGAATTTAATTTTATACGAGAAGAATATGAAGATGAGATTATTGCACTTTGGATCAATAGCATTGAACCATTGAATGATCCAAAAATTCCATTTGATGTCCTACGCAGTAGCATCAAAGTTCTGGAAAATGGGAACGTCAATTATAGCTATTATCCCTTATTTTCAAAAGACAGATCTCAGGTGGTATTGATGAATGCAAATAAAAAAATAGACGCAACCGATTTGAGAATTCGATTTGGATACCTGGAATGGAACGGTCAACTATACCAGGAAGCCAGTACCGCTACTACCGACAATTTAATACAATAATCCACTACAAAAATACCGTAAAGCATGAAGTATTTTATCAATAAGTATCCGACCAAATATGAAACGTTTTTGATGGATTTGGCTCCATCTGAAAACGAACGTAATATCATAAGTGTAGGGAAATACAACAATGGCGGACTCATGCTTGAGGTGGATGATAAAGGAAATGTACTTTGGAATAAAAAGTACACCATTAACAATCAGCAGATTTCCTTTTTGAAGTGCATAGAAGCCTCGAATGATGAGTACATTATATTTGGAAGAATTGTTATTAGTTCCAAAAGGTCGCATCACCTAATTCTAAGAGTGAATAGGATGGGCCAACTGATATGGGGCAGGAAGGTGATTACTTCAAATACGCGTTACCATATTGATGTGGTGCGACTGCAAAATGACTATTATATCTCCGGATGGTATAATGTAAAAAGTAGCCTGGATAATATTGAGATCTACCGAATCGGGACAAAAGGCAATTTAAAGCAATCTTCTATTCTAGAAATGGGTTCTGATGACCAAATAATCGGAATGATCAGAGTCGGTGGCCTTTTGTGTCTTTTTGGAGAAACCAATGCGCTAGGAGGTTACCATGGATTTATTATGTTAACCTCTCCCGATCTTTTGAAAGGAAAGTCCAATGCCTATATTTTAACGAATGCCATAGGCGGGACCAGAGACCAAATACGATCTGTGGTTTTCCACGAAACCGAAGTAAACCGTACTGTACGTTATTTGGTGTCCGGAATTACAATGAAAGGGCCAACCAGGCAAACGTTTGTGACCCTAGTGAATCAAGTGGAAATGGATTTGTCAGTTGAGAAGTCCATTTGTATTGATGTTACCAATGGAAATGATGCATTGGTAAAAGTTCTTGCCCACAAAGAGTTCATTTATGTATTGGGCAGAAGAAGAGACAATGAATACAACTATGTATTGAAACTCAATAAAGACCTTCAACTGGTCTGGGCAAAACGATTTGATCTGGATGAAAAAGAGACGTTGCGAGACATTAGGATCAACGAAAATGATGAAGTCTGGATATCAGGAAATGTGGAATCTGGAAAAATTCTGCAAAACTTATTGATCAAGACAGACTTGGAATTAACCACATGCAAAACGGTCGATCTTGAAAAGTGGGAAATAAAAGAGGTCAATTTTAAAATCGAAAGAACAGAAGTAAAACAAACAGCAGTAAAAGTAGAAAATGAAACTGTAGAGGTTCGTTTGGATGAAGTACGATTGGAGAAAGATGCCATTTGTCCGACAACGACTTTTGAATTGCGAGATGATCAGTGGGTACAGTCGCCTTATTTGTATTTGCAAAGTGCCGGATCAATGGGGCAGGATGCGGCCCGAGGTATTCTCCTTCAATGGTTATTATTGAGAAATCTGGGTAAATCACATCTCCCCAAAGGAAATTACGCCAACTCTACCACAGGCTTCAATAAAACCGATGATTTTGTTAAAGTATTCAAGACAAAATACGATATCAAAAAGCAACGAGAATTAAACTTTAGACGCAATGTGCCAATACAAATCAAAAATGCAGATCGCACATGGGTGTATAAAGTCGAAGATCAGGTGTATTATCTTTTTTTCAGAGACGTGCAGAAATATACTACGGCCCTGGATAAGTACGACCCCAAGGTCAATGCCTTTCAATTCTTGCAGGCGTATGGAGATGGTCTTTTGGAATTAGAAATTCGGGATCGTCTGGCCTTTTCCGTTGAATTTGAGCTTCAATCGCTTACGACTGCCGCCCTCTTTGACTTACAGGTAGAGACATTTTCGGTTCAAGGAAATATGCCCTTGGAAGAAGAAGGTATATCTTCCAGATCCTCTTTTGATCCTGCACATCCTGAACTTAGAATTGTAGAAGAAAACATCCGAAGGGTTAAATTCAAAGTAGCCCATATGTCAATGTTTTCAATAAAATTTGAAATGTATTCTGACTTCTTAATGACTAAGCTGGATATAGGGGGATGGGAGGAAATTGGATCATTCGCGCTTTCCAAAGATACCAATGAGGTATTCAAACGTCTGGAAGATACGTCGCGAATGACAATCCACGGGCATTGGCAAAAGTACAATGAGGATGCCTATGTTAATGTTCAAAACTATCAGGACAGATGGAACAAACCAATGGATGGCCTGGCGGCAGGTGTTTCGAAATATATTTCCCTAAGTGATACGGATCCAAGGGCGTTGGAAACAATAGCAGAGGAAGTGGATGGTGGCGCTTCGATGGAAATCAGTTATTTTGATCTTTTGAATGTTGTATTGCTTGATTTCCACGTTAGGCGGATGTTGGGATTGGGTCACATTGATACTCCCGACGGTCTGGAATCGGAGCAATATATCTATATGGCTGAATATATTACCCATGATCAGCTAGATTATTTTCAGTATCCAGCATCGAAGCAACATCTTTTTCTTAGCATTCCAACTTCTATGCAACAGGAGCGAATGCCCCAAACCATCAAAACTTTACCCGTAGAATATGGATTGAATGTATATACGGGTACCGATCAAAATTTCCAACTCACCGATAGCAACGGCTACATTCCATATGAACCCATTCGCTATGTCAACATCAAAGCAGAATTACTTCAGGACAACTCGATATATAATAGTTTCTTTGATCCCCCTACCCTTTTTTCATCTTCTGAATATTCTACCCCTGTTTTTGCCGGCGTTGAATACAAAAAGCAAGGTGAGACAAGTTGGCGAAAACCTGAGATTTCACACGATTCACTATACAAGGATGCAAGTACATCTCAATCTTTTGAAACAATTCCGATTCCGTTTCCTGATGATCCTACCAAGTCTTTACTCATTCACAAAGAGACTCAAGAAGGCGTAGCCCAATATGCCGCGTATAGTGGTAATATTTTTTCCAGAGCCTCACAAATTCATAATTCAGTATTTACCGACTATACAAAATTCACGAAACCAAATACGCTGTTACCTCCCCATAATTTAAATGTTCAATTAATACAGGAGGAGTCACCAGTAATTATGACTTCCACCAATGAACAATCCATGCTGGCTGCTTTGACAGGAGATAAAACATTGGTTCGTTTGACATTTTTGTATACCCACTTACACGATATCAATTATGATTTTGGCAATCGAGTGGAAGTATTTTTTAGGGATGAGTTGCCGCGAAACATTGTTGGAGGAATCAGTACCATTCAGGATGATACGAATGACCACTATTCAATTGTATCTACCCAGGCCGTAACCTACAATAGCACGGGGCAAACCCTTGTTCCCAATATTCCGGGCGCACTCATCGATAATTTTAAAGGTGGAGTATTGGTTGTAAATGAGAAAAGGTATGTAATCGCGGATATCATAATGACCCATGCGAATGGAAATTTTCCAAAACTCAAAATTAAGAAAGAGGAAGATCGCAATTCGGTCGATCTTGGTGGAGGTAATATTGTTACGACGATTGATTATATGGAGCCGGATGCTTCTACCGGTGACCTTTTTATGATAATCGAAAATATGTCTATTGACCAGAGTTGGGGAACGACCAATCCGCTGGGAACAAAAATAGAGATTGATGGCTCACAGTGGACGACAAAAACCGAGTCCTATGATGACAATGATGGGGTTGGTAATGCGATGAACATTACTCAAGAAACCAGAGGGATCTGGGACACGGCAACCATTACCCCAAGAAACACACACGGTGTATACGATATAAAATTGGACAATCTACAACTCAACCATCATAACCAATTTAATACAGCGGTCGGGGCAGATTCAGTAGACTGGTACAAAGGAATAATCAGGATTCGAATTGGTGGAGATACTGCCGGGACATTGAAGCGTAAAGTGCTTGATGTTGTCCAAATTGTGAACGTAGCGTCGGGACAGCGTCTGGAATTGATTGTTCATGACGAGGCGTATGACACATTAGATCCAGATAACAATATTCAAACAGGAAACAGTATAGAAGTAAATTTCTATCCGGGATATCGAGCATATCTCCATAAGGATGCCACCTCAGGATTCAATTCATCTTCAATATTGCCAGCCACAGGTGCGGGCTCAAAGAAGACCCTAATCGGTTTGCGAACAATAGATTCGAATACCCAGGATAGTCAAGGTGCAGATTACCACTCCAGTATTGGCATCCCTCAAATACTTTTTGCTCAGGAAATCATTGCACCTCAGCCACCAAGGAATCCTTCGGGTGCCAAATTTGCTGGACCTCCAGACTTATATGGACGCTCGGCATATACGCTCACTACCACCTTTAGGGCAGAAACCTACGGAGCGATCTATTATAGGGCTGATGCCAATGCACTATTGAGGGCCTTATACACCGGTGACAAAATTGAAGACATAAAAACCATGCTTCCGGATGTCTATGACGATGATTTTTATACAGATCGGTTGAGTGATATCGTGGGATTTGATTATCCGGAAGGTACGTTTACCAAGTTTCCGTTGGGCAATGGAGATTATCATTTTCCTAATCCAAACAATACAGAGAATGGGTTTATTACGGATATAAATGGAGATGGAATAGAAAATCCATCAACCATAGTGAATAAAATAAAAGAGGCTTTATTTGACACGTTCATCCCGCTCACCGAACAACCGTTGATTTATGCATTCATAAATGGAGGAAATTATATACCTATTCCCAAAAAACAGACCATTAGGGATAAGTATGGAAAGTTGCTCAATCCCAACGATCAAGAATATGATCAGGCACCAATGGCTAAAAAACTAGGTGGTCATAAGGTACGATTTACCGATTTTACGCTGGATGGTGAAATGAGCAAAGAAACTTCTTATTTCTACATGGTAAGGGAAATGAATAATCGTTTGGTTGTAAGTGAACCAAGCGAAATTCTTGGTCCGATCCAACTCATTAATACCAGGGCTCCTGAAGCCCCTATTGTTCGTAAAGTTACTTCTCAACTAGCCGATCCTTCGACGGGAAGTGCCACTGCAGTCAATTTTGAGATCAATGCGTTTCCAGCCAGTCAGAATATTAAAAAGATCAGAATTTACAGAGCGATAAATGCAGTTGATGCCTTGACACCCAGGACAATGGATATGGTAAAGGAATTTGATGTCGCTGCATTGACCGCAGCAGATGGTATTTTAACAGTATTTGATGATTTTCAATACAACGGTTTCCTTCCATTTGGAGAAGCACTATTTTATAAAATTGTTGCCTTTCGTGAGATCAACTACATCGATTTTAATGGCGATGATGTCGAGGACTTCGTACCATCCAAACCTTCTAAAACCTTACTTTCGAATATTGTGGATACCATTAATCCAAGTGCACCACAACTTATTGAAACGATTTTGAGTAGTACTCCCACAGAGCTTTCGGGTTTCACTCTTAATTGGAATAAAACGGCTCATAATGCCCGTTATTTCTTGTACAAGATGAATCCTGTCGGAAATTGGAATAAAGTCTTCGAAGTGAAATCCAATGATGTCACAGATTTGGAATATTCATTTGCAGATCCTTTGCCAAAAGTAGATGAGAATAACAATACGATCTATCATCGATTTATGGTCAAAGTTGAGAATTCCTCAGGACTCTTGAATTTAGAAGAGAATATTTTGACGATTTAAAGTTTAACATGCTCAATAACGAGGAGATACATGATCTCTACTTACACTCTTAAGAGAAGATAATCTCAATAGTAACAACTGTACGTTTATCGCTCTCGAACAATCCGGTGCGTAGCGTTTATTTAAAGCAATAAAAGTTGAAAACCACCGTATTGCCCAAGCCA
Source organism: Bacteroidota bacterium (assembly GCA_039194925.1). Classification (GTDB taxonomy): domain Bacteria; phylum Bacteroidota; class Bacteroidia; order Chitinophagales; family Saprospiraceae; genus CAJXUU01. Next base: position 10,987 of record JBCCVV010000062.1, on the reverse strand, counting down.
ATATTCCTGGGTCAGAAATTGATATTAACCCTAATTTTTTCATGTCACTCTTAAAAGAGACGATGTCAACATCATTTCGAAACTGCAATTTAATTGATTGTCTGAGTAGTTTTCAGGATTCTCACCTAAATTGATCGCAACTGACACCCTTACATTTCAGTCGTATTTGGCAAAATTGAAAAAAATGTACTATATTTGTGAACACTGTTCATTATTATACGTTATTAAAACTATGAGTCCAACATTATCAGATAGAAAAGAAGATGTCGCAGAAGCCATTTTGGATGCTGCCATGAAGCTTTTTGTTGAAAAAGGAGTAGACAAGACCTCCATGCGAAATATTGCAGGAAGCATAGGATACTCTGCGGGTAATGTGTATTTATATTTTAAGAATAAGGCAGAAATATTGCACACACTTCATTCCAGGGGCTTTCAAAAAATGAGAAGTAGTTTTGACGTACTGAGAATGGTCTCAGATCCCTTGGAACGTATGAAAGCCATGGGTAAGGCCTACTTGGCTTTTGCAGCCGAAAATCCACAACTCTACAACCTCATGTTTGTTAGCATGGCTCCGATGAAGCACTTGGATGCCGATTGCTCCGAAAACTGGACCGAAGGAGCCACTACATTCATGACGTTAAAAAACACCGTTGAAGAATGTAAGCAGCTCGGATATTTTGCGGGACATGACATTGAGCATATGAGTTTTATGGTGTGGAGCACCGTTCATGGCATGGCGTCCTTATCCAACGCCCAACGAATCAATAGAGTAAAATTTGAAAACCCGGATCAGGTACTCGAAAAAGGATATGAAGAGTTTTGCCTGATGTTGGATCGACTGAAATAATTTTTTTTGACATACAAATGAACACCGTTTATTACTTAGATTAAGATGAAACAAAAGAAATCAGAAAATGGAAAATAGAACGAAACAAATCCCTTTTTTTAAACCATCAATGAACACTGTTTACTAATGAAAGCATACATACATACAATTCTTCTTGTCTTTATGTCTTTCCCCATTTTGATTCAGGGTCAGGCCGTTGAAGAATACATTTCCAAGGGCTTAGCATCCAATTTGGAACTCCAAGCTAAAAAGGCAAATTATGAAGTTGCCCTCCGTGCTCTGGATGAGGCCAAAAAGCAACGTTCACTTCGATTGGATTTTACTCCCACATATACTTTGGCAGCGGGCGGGCGTACCATAGACATACCAGTAGGCGATTTGTTAAATCCAGTGTACAGTTCGCTCAATGAACTCACTGCCAGTAATGCATTTCCCCAAATAGAGAATGAATCTGAATTACTAAATCCCAATAATTTCTATGACATCAAAGTCAGAGCCTCCTACCCTATTCTAAATAAGGCAATTGGAATAAATGAAGAAATAAAATCTATGGAAACAATCATTTCCAATTTTTCCATAAATGCTTATACAAATGAATTGATGACTGAGATTGAAAAAGCCTATTATAACTACCAAAAGGCCACCGAAGCCATTTCTATATATAAAGAAGCGGCTATACTCATAAAGGAAAACATCAGAGTCAATCGTGGCCTCTATAAAAATGGAAAGGCGCTAAAAATTGATGTCGATGCTGTACTCAACGATAGCTTGCAAATTCAAAAAGACATTGACAATGCCTTGCTTTCTCAATTAAAAGCGGCAGCATATATCAATTTTTTGATCAATGAACCGCTCGACAAGGAAATCGAATGGGATTCATCCACTGCTCAACTACCAGAGGTACCACAAACCGAGGAGCAGACCATCCGTCCTGAACTTTTGCAATTATCAGAACTCGAAAACATCAATCGAAAATTAAAAGATCTGGCCAAAGCTCAATCCGGACCACAATTGAATGGTTTTGTGGATTTGGGAGTACAAGACTTCGATTTTAACATTGATGGTCAGTCTCCATATGTACTTGCTGGTTTGAGTTTTAATCTGAATCTTTTTGACAATGGCCAAACCAAAGCTAAAGTCGCGCTCGCAGAATCAAAAGCCCAGGAAGTAGCTTCGCAACGAGCCAATGTCCGTAAACAAATTGAAATGGAACAATTCGTGGCCGTAAAGAATCTGGAAACCTCCTTTAATAATTATGATGCTGCGCAAAAAGAGGCAAATCTGCGCCAACAACAATATGCAGACCAATTAAAACGATACCGTCAAGGTATTGCCAATTATATAGCCGTTCAGGATGCAAGAAACAAACTCATCACCGCTCAACTTCAGCGAAATCTGAATCGATATCAAACATGGATAGATGTCTCGGAATACAAGCGAACCTTGGGATTAAACACTAAATAAAAAACACAATGAAAAATATAGCAATCATAGCCATCGCCCTCCTTCTTTTTGGATGTAAATCAGATAACACCGCCGAAATGAATAAACTCACAGTTGCCCCCACTGCGCCAAATGTAATTCCGGTTACCGTAACCACAGTAGAAACGATCTCCAATCCAGTCATCATACATACTTCTGGTTTGGTCAAGACCAATTCAACCACTAAATATGCGTTCAAAATTGGAGGCATCATTGACAAATTATTCGTAGACGAAGGAGATCGAATCAACAAAGGGCAACTTCTGGCTACTTTGCGAATGGATGAAATTGAAGCTCAGTTTCAACAGGCCAACCTTAGCTTGGAAAAGGCAAAACGGGATTATGATCGCATTTCCTACCTGTATAAGGATAGCATTGCCACCTTAGAAGATTTCCAAAATGTAAAAACACAACTAGATGTAGCAGCCAGATTCCTGGAGCAGATAAAATTCAATAAGGATTTCGCGAAGATTCGCGCTACAAATAACGGCTTTGTGATTGCAAAACTTTCCAATCCGGGAGAAGTTATCGGTCCGGGAACACCTGCTTTAATTACCAATGATGCCACAAAATCGAAAGGATACATACTCGAATGTACGGTCAATGATCGACAATGGGCACAAGTCAAGGTTGGTGATGATTGTACGATCCATTTAGATGCTTATCCTGATCAGAACATTAGGGGTCGCATAACATCTAAATCCGTTCAGGCAGATCCGGTTTCAGGTGCATTTCGAGTAGAAGTTTCCCTGTCCAATTCAAAATCACAATTGGCAACCGGAATGTACGGAAAAGCAGAAATCACTACCGACACCGAGACATCCAACATAGCCATAGCCTATGCGGCACTAGTTGAAGCAAATGGTAAGGATGGATATGTCTATGTTCCGGCAGAAAATGACAAAGTTGCCAGAGTGAAAATTCAAATCGATAAAATCAAAAAAGATAAAGTATTGATTTCCTCCGGCCTTGCTCAGGGTCAAAAAGTGGTCATCGGTAATAGCGCATTCTTATCACCACAGTCCACCATAAAAATTATCGAATAGCATGAACATCACAAACTTTTCAATAAAAAACTACCAATTCACTTTGGTTATGTCGGTCATGGCAGCGGCAATTGGAATAGTCACACTATTAACCATGCCGAGGGCAGAGGATCCTCAGATTTACCCTCCGGAATTTAATGTGGTGGTGGTTTATCCAGGGGCAAGTCCTGAAGATATGCAACAATTGATTGCCAAACCAATCGAAAACAAATTGTACGAATTATCGGATGTGGATGATTTATTCACTACAATTGAAGACGGTCTGGCTGTTGTAAAAGTAGGATTTACATATTCAGTTAATGTGGACGATAAATACCAGGAAGTAGTGCGAGAGGTCAATAGTCTGACTCAATCCTTGCCTTCTGGTATTATGCGGCTGGACATTATCAAAGTAGATCCGAGTGATGTCAATATTCTGCAAATTGGGTTGATTTCGGAATCCATGGATTATGGCAGCCTTGAAGATCATGCCGATGATTTGGTGGAAAAACTGGAACAAGTTTCCAGCCTGAAGAACATCGATATTGCAGGCACTTCTCCTCAGGTTGTAAATGTAAATCTTGATCTGGAGCGGATGGCAAAAGATCGTATTCCAATGGATGCTGTTTTAGGAAATATTCAAAGTGAGGATGTAAATATTCCGGGTGGAGTAATCACGGCAGGAAACAAAAGTTACAATATCAAAAGCAGTGGTAAATATGTTGATCTGGAAGATATTAAAGAGACGGTTGTCTATGAATATCAGGGAGCCCTGGTTTATCTTAAAGATATTGCAGAAGTCACTTTTAGGAATCAAGGGGCCTCTCATATCACTCGGGTAAATGGCTATCGGGGTCTACTGATCACCGCCGCCCTGAAGGAGGGAAGCAACATCAGTGCTTCTCAGGAGCAATACCTTCCTATTATTGAAGAATTTCAAAAAACGCTTCCCTCTAATGTCGAACTTACCCTCATATTTGATCAAGGCGATAATGTAGCAAAAAGATTGGGCGATCTGCGTTTTGATTTTACGCTGGCCATATTTCTGGTTCTGATCACCTTATTGCCCCTTGGAATTCGAGCTTCCTTAATCGTGATGTTAGCAATTCCTCTCTCTCTTGCCATTGGATTGGTAGGGCTCAATTATTTTGGGATTTCACTGAATCAGTTAAGCATCGTAGGGCTGGTAGTGGCACTCGGATTGTTGGTTGACGATAGCATTGTGGTAGTAGAAAATATCGAACGTTGGCTTCGAGAAGGATATAATAGAAATGAGGCGGCCATAAAAGCAACGCAACAAATTGCCATTCCCGTTGTCGGTACAACTGCGACATTGGTAATCGCTTTTCTTCCTCTGGTATTTTTGCCTGAAGCATCGGGAGAATTCATCAGAGGTTTGCCTTTGGCCGTAATTTGTAGTGTTATTGCTTCGATGGTTGTGGCTCTCACGATAGTCCCTTTCTTGGCCAGTAGAATCTTAAATGCGCATGTTGGCGCAGATGGAAATTTGGCCATGAGGTTGCTACAGCGAGCCATTCAGGCGACCTACTCTAAAGTCGTAAAATGGTCGTTACAAAATGTATGGAAAACTCTATTCATGGCATTATTGCTTTTTGCAGGGTCCATGATGATCTTTCCAATAATTGGTTTCAAACTTTTTCCTGATTCGGAGAAACCTATCTTCCTTATTGATGTCCAAATGCCGGATCAAACCAGTATACAAAGAGCGGATGAAATTGCCAGTATGCTGGAGGATTCTTTAGCTACGGAGTCTTTGATTAAGTTTTTTGTCACCAACGTTGGAAAAGGAAATCCAAGGATCTATTACAACGTTCCGCAGAAAAAAGAGAAATCTGATTTTGCTCAGTTTTTCATCCAATTGAACGAAGGCACCAAACCCAAAGAAAAGAAAACGCTCATAGATAAATTGCGTACCAGGCTTGCTTCCTTTCCGTATGCAAGTGTCGAAATTGAAGACTTTGTACAAGGACCTCCCATCACTTCACCTATTGAACTCAGACTCTTTGGAGATGATGAGGAAAAGCTTACCCGTGTTTCCAAAGATATTGCAGCGATGTTGGAAGCAATTCCGGGAAGCGTATATGTAGATAATGACATGGACCTCCCAAAGACAGACATTAAAGTGGATATTGATCGAGATCGGGCAAGAGGTCTGGGTCTACTTACTGCCGATATTGACCGCACCATTCGCCTGGCCATCTCGGGTCTTGAAGTCGGTACTTACACAGACTCAGAAGATGAAGATTACGACATAGTGCTCACCACTCATGATGAAGACTATCCTGGGTTGGAAGTCTTGGAATCCGTGTATATCAATAATGGAGCAGGGATTCCAATAGCCATGGATCAATTTGCAGCGCTGAGTTTTGAGACTTCACCAAAATCGATCAAGCGACTAAATAAAAAGAGGTTTGCGACGGTAACTTCCAATACGGTTAGTGGGGTGCTCGCTAATGATGTTTTGGATCAGCTTATGCCTCAATTAGAAACTTACGATTGGCCAAGTGGTTTTTATTATCGACTGGGTGGAGAAGCAGAAAGTGAAGGCGATGCTTTTGGTGGAAACTTTATAGTTGTAGTCCTCTTGTCGACATTCTTATTCCTGGCTGTTTTGATATTACAATTTAAAACATTTACGGGTACTATTATTGTCCTTTCCGTAATTCCACTGGGTGTGGTTGGTGGGGTAACCATGCTTTGGTTAACGGGTAATCCCATGTCTTTTGTGGCCATTGTAGGTTTCATCGGCCTTGCGGGTATTGAAGTAAAAAACAGTATTCTCCTGGTAGATTTCACCAATCAACTGCGGCTGGAAGGAATGCCGCTTCAAGATGCAATCGAACGTGCGGGTGATTTGAGGTTCTTACCCGTCCTTTTGACAGCAATTACGGCCATAGGCGGATTGATGCCATTGGCAATAAGTGCGAATCCATTGATCTCTCCATTGGCTTTGGTATTGATTGGTGGGCTTATTTCCAGCACATTGTTGTCCAGAATAGTGACGCCAGTACTATACAAATTGATACCCCCGAGTGTTTCGAACGATTGAAAAAATCATTTGCAATGCATCCAGAAGAATTGGAACAACATTTGAAGAATTAAAGCAACTGTCCTTATAATTTTGAGGCATTTGTTAATGTTTTGTTATTCGAGTAAAAGCGACATATTGAATTCTAATTTAACATCAATTTTGCGCCTTTAATAAAGCTAATTCAGCTCCTCCAAAAAACAAAGACAGTTTTTGTAGCTTCTCAAAGTCAACATAATGAATATGTTGCTTGTCGGTTTGATCTTCCTGATCAACAATTGGTTACAGCAATTTTTCCCATTGAATCAAGTCAAAATTAATTGATATCGTATCGGTTATGATGTACTTGATGTATTGAATGCTTATTTCTAATTAAAAACACCTTTTAAAATTTAGTTGACTATGGCTATTCAAAAATTCAATGATCTGCTGGAAAACTCAGAGGATCCGGTTGAACGAATCATTCATGAAAATCGATGCATGAAAGTTTCTTTAATTGGTTTTGGAAGTGGAATGATGCTTCGTGAAAAGAAGGTCACAAATCCTACCAAACTCACAGTACTTAGCGGTTCGGTAAAGTATTTTGAAGCGGATAGAAAAATCTTGCTTACACAATACGATGAATTCGAAATTCCCGTCGATGTAAGGCATTATATCCTTGCCGATGAGCAGAGTATCTGTCTCCTCACTCAGGATCGTTTGAATCAAAACAATTAATTCAAAGAGTCATTTAAAAACAAATGTTAAAATGACTTCTAAGTCTAAAAATATGAGTTGTCTTTTTAAGAACAATTCAGTTTTTAGATTTAGCGTAGCACCGCTTCTTATCAGGTATAAGAGGGGTGCTATTTTTTTACGGTCAATTCTGCCTCGATTTCTTCAAGTGATTTCCCCTTGGTTTCAGGCATCATAAAGAGCACAAATAATAATTGCAACACCATAAATCCGGCAAAAAACAAAAAGATCGGTGAGGGATCATCCTTAAGCAGACCATTTTCTTTGTCCAAAAAGACAGGAGTAAGCAATGTTATGGCAGCAGCCAGTACCCAATGCGTACCCGTACCAATCGATTGACCCAAGGCTCGTACCCGTGTCGGGAATATTTCCGAAATAAAGACCCAGATCACAGCACCCTGCCCAATTGCATGTGAAGCTACAAAAAGGCAAATAAATGTCAGCAAAAATATAGGACTGGCCGACGTCATGAAGGCATACGCCACCATCGAAAGACTAATGATATATCCAATAGATCCGAACAACATCAATTGCTTCCTTCCCAACCGATCAATCAATAACATTCCAACATAGGTGAAAACCAAATTGACCGCACCAATCGATATCGAGCTGAACAGCGAATCACTTCCCCCCAAACCAGATCGTTCCAGGATTTCAGGTGCATAATACAGCACAAAATTGATCCCCGACAACTGGTTGAAAAATGCGATCAAGAAGGCAAGTAATAAAGGCCGGGAATAGGTCGCCGAAAACGATACTTTCTTGGTAACCTCTTGCTCCAAACTCCTTAGTTCTGCAATTGTAGCATCAATATCCGAAATGCCAATTTCAGCATAAACTGCCCGGGCTGCCTCTTCATCATTCTTTTTCAGCAACAACCATCTCGGGCTTTTCGGCACTCCTAAAACAAGCATTGAAAACAGGATGGCAGGGATGGCTTCTACACCAAGCATCAATCTCCAATCCATATCTCCCCCTACCCCATCCAATAGATAGTTGCTAATAAATGCGATAAAAATTCCCAATACAATCAAAAATTGATACCGGATACCGAGACGTCCACGCTCTGCAGGAGGTGCAATTTCGGAAATATAGATCGGGACAGCAACACTTGAGGCTCCGACTGCAAGTCCCCCAATAAATCTGAAAAACGAAAACGAATACGCCTCCGGAGCGAAGGCCGACCCAAGTGCCGAAAGTGAAAACAAAATTCCAATCCAAAACAAGGTTCGTTTTCTCCCCAACTTGTCTGTAGGTATTCCCCCAAAGATGGCCCCAAAGACTGTACCCCAAAGCGCCATGGACATGATAAATATTCCATGAAACCAGGGCGAGGTATTCCAAAGTTCTTTGATGGGCAGATTGGCGCCGGAGATGACTACCGTATCAAATCCAAATAAAAATCCAGCGACTGCAACGGTGAATGACCAATAAGAAAGTTTTTTTTCAGACATATGGGCTTCGTTTGCCCGACAATATACAGTATTCGAAATTCACAGACTGCCTGTAGAGGCAATTTAACCTTTAGAGGGCTTGAAGCCCTCTAAAGGTTCGTTTCGCTAAGCCTTAAAATCAATTCCGCTCTTCCGCACCATTCCAATTCTATTACTTACGCCCAGCAAGATATACATTCCGTGAGTATTGCACTGGTTTTAAGACACCCAGCGCAAAAATGATTCATCACACATTTCAACCACAGTTCCATACGCAATTCACTTCTCCTGTTGCTTATAAGTTTCTAACAATACCCAGCTCCACACCAAACAACTTGTAATTGGATTTCAAATCTGATAAGATCGCATTGTTTTGCAACGACACTCTCCTGTAATTCAAATTCCCGGATAGGCTCCACACAGAATTCAGCGAATACGAAGTGTAGATTCCGGTAGAAATCATAGGACGTAACCATTGTCCTTCTTTAGATTCTTCGGTAGGCAGGCCGTCAAGACCTAATATCTGATGATTCGAAGCAAATAAGTAGCTCATATCTATGCCCATACCAACTGAAAAAGCCCAATTATTTACTTCTCTACTGTATCGAATCTCAAATGGTACCGTAAGCAATTGTTCCGTGTTGTATTGCTCGATATACCTTTTATGAATGTGAGCCAACGTATCTGTCCTAAATTGATCCTCAATGACTCCATCTGAAATTTCCGTTTGATACTCAACATAGGTATAAGGTAAATCTTTGGTATATTCGAAATCCTTTTTCCAAACATCATTAATTCTAGAATATCGTAAGCCAACATACAATTCGAAATCCATGTATTTCGCCACTCTCGATCGGACTCCCAGGTTTAGCTGTTCTAAAAGACGTTCAGATTCATTTCGAGCTATATCGTATGTACTATTGGAAGAAACTATAGTTTTGTTTCCCACCGATACACCACCATAAAACTCCACTGTATTGTATGTCGACGAAGCTTTAGATTGGGATAGGGAAAGCGTTTTGGTCCTTGCCAGTGGAACGATCAAAGGTTTTTCAAGGAGCCTACTGAAACGCATCGGCGACACCTTAAAAACTTTGAGATACGGTATGTACATTAAATCATTTCTAAAACTATCATCCAATTTCACCGAAACTCCCTCATTTGAAGCCGATAAAACATCAAAATCAGAAAATGTAGCCGAAGGTTCTCCCACATTCGATTGTGTGATGGTTCCCTTAGGCTTTACGCTTTGCCAATTATCAATAGCTTCACCCGTTGGGCCCTGTGTGGCATTATGAAAAACCTTGGTCTTTTCCTCTCTATATTTTTTTGCTTGATATTTTGCTAATTGTCGATCTACTTCTCTTGAATCACTTTCAAAATTACTTTCTATAGTTCTTTCAGGAACTAGAGAATTGAATTCCGGTTCTGCCTTTTCCTGCGCATTTATAGTTGATGATATTGGATCATCGACTTCAGCATAAGGAGAACTGGATGTCTGCACTAACATCTCCTCAGATATTGTTTCTTCATTATATAGTCGAGCAGTTGATTTTGTATTTAAAAGGGCGATTATCACTACCCCACAAATGCCCAAACCAAAAAACCACCAAATGAAAAACCTGCGTTTCTTTTTCTTGGCATCTTTTACTTTAGCATGAATTCCATCCCATATCAATTCAGGATTGATGCCATCTTCCAGGTTTTCAAAAGTACTCCTCAGTTCATCATCAAATTTATCTCTCATAAGTATCTTTATTTAGCTGAGTTCATCTCTATTTTATTTTTTTCGAACAACTTCTGAGATACAACCTTAGTCCTAGGATTAAGCTTTTTCTGAAGCAATACCTTTGCCCTCGAATAGGTAGATCGCGAACTGCTCGATTCGATGCCCAACATCTCTCCTATCTCCTGATGTGAATAACCTTCAATCGCAAACAAGCAAACCACTTGTTTGTACCTCAAAGGCAAAGAATGAATTTCTAGTATCAAATCTTCTTTGTCAAATTTATCAAACGATTCAGGCTCTATTGAAGGTTCTTCCACAAATTCAAGGGTGTACGTTTCCATTTGAAATTGCTTTTTTCGGTATTTCTTCAAGGACGCATTCATTACTATCTTACGCATCCAAGCCAGGAAACTAGTTTCTTCCTCATAGTTAAAACTTCCAATATTTTGGTAAATAATTAAGAATCCATCCTGAAGAGCATCCTTCGCATCTTCATAGTTTCTTGTATAGATTTTAGCCACGGACATTAGTCGACCAGTATACCTAAACACCAGTTCACGAAAGGCATCCTGGTCGCCTGTTTTCAACTTTTTAATGATCGTTGTTATTTCCATTCAATGGATTTAACTATTGGCTAATCGAGTGCAAAAAGCAATGAATAGTATATAGAGGTATAAGAGTCATCAT
>JBCCVV010000061.1:0-30054 GCA_039194925.1 Bacteroidota bacterium | reverse complement strand
CATTGATCTCCAACTTTTCAGCTTTTTTTCAACCCATAGCTACTGCTATGAATTTCAAAAAGAGCTTCAATTTGAAAATCAAGCCTGTCCGCCGTACAAGACTTTGGAAGGCGTGGCACTTACAAATCATTTTAACATACCTTTTTAAACGGCTTCTATAATTTGTTGGATAGTGCACCATTGAGATGTCGATGGTTGTGGAAAATTTTTCAATCGGAAAAAAAAATTAAAATTTTCGAAGGAACTCTTAATTCAAATTGTCTAAACGATAAAAATGTACTTGACCATAAAAGTTCTAACTAAAATTTTAAAAACAATGAAATATTTAACGTGCGTAATAATGCTCTTTTTGGGAATGACCCTATTAATAACTGCCTGCAAAGATGATGAGGATTGTGAAGAAACTACCTGGTACCAAGATGCAGATGGAGATGGGCTGGGTAATCCTGGTGTGACGTTTATGTCATGCGATGCTCCTACTGGATATGTCAGCAACGCAGACGATGACGATGATGTTTGTTCCGGGGTTGTGGATGCCTGTGGAGTCTGTGACGGGCCGGGTGAAAGTACCTGGTATGAAGATTCGGATGGCGATGGATTGGGCAATCCTGAAGTTAGTTTGATTGATTGTGAACAACCTGAAGGATATGTTGCCAATTCAGATGACACGAATGACTCTTCTGTAATTTCAGATGTTACCCCGATTTCCGCCTTCGAGGAGTTCAATCCGGATGCAGTTACGGTTTCATTTGACGGAGATGAAATTACGATAGTTTCCAATGGTTTGCCCCATCATACTTCGCCCTACTGGCCAACCAACAATAGTTTGTACATTGATCCTGTCGTCGCTATTGAGGATCGAATGTCACCTGGAACTATAAACGAACGAAGTTATACGTTGACGGTCCCGAGTGCTCCAACACAAGCGGATAGTCCTTCTGCTACTGGCTTGGGTGCAATTGGTATATCTGTTACAGGAGCTCCTATATTTAATGATGAAGAAGGCCCGAATATATCACTATCCGCCAATGTAGCATCGGGGTTTGATTATGCGGGTGGACACATGGGGCCTGGGGGCTATCATTATCATCTTGAATCCTCAGATGTGGAAGAGAACATTTTACTTTCCCACGATGATGAAAAGCTGGTAGGAATTCTTCAAGATGGATTTTTATTATACGGAAGAAAGGAAATGGATGGTAGTTACCCGGAGGATTTAGATGAATCTGGTGGGCATTACGGGGTGACTCCACATAGCGATGGCAAAGAAGTCTACCATTACCATATTATCAATGAATTCTATATAGACTCTTACATACTATTGTTTGGGGTCGATCTAAAAGGTACACCTAATGGTATAATGTAAAATTGATTGGCGCAGTCGTCCAAGTTAAAACACACATCTGGATATCACATGTACCGGAATTAATTATTTCTCGATTAAAACACTAATCATATGAAGCGATTGTATTGGGTAGGAATTTTCCTTGGCATGTTGCTATCTGGATGTGTTGAAAACTCAAAAGAAGAACTTGTTGTCATGAGATCAAGTCTTGAGACACAAGTAAAAATCCCCGAAACCATTATTGACAGATCTCGAATCGAATATCATAGAAACAGTTCCATATGGGTACTAAATAATCGCAGATACTCTGGTTACATTGTGAGTTATTATCCAGATAGTTTAATGAAAGAAAAGATCGGTGTTTCACAGGGGAAAATACAAGGTCCTGCATTTAAATGGTATCCCGATGGTCATTTAAAAGAGGTTGCAAATTATGATAATGGAAAGCTTCACGGTCAAAAAAAATATTGGTCGGCAGAGTCTGATCACCTCTTGATTTCGCAACTCAACTATCATTTGGGAAAAGTGCATGGCAATCAAAAAATCTGGTATCCTTCCGGAGAGCTATTCAAGAACCTGAACCTGAATATGGGTAAGGAAGAAGGTATTCAACAGGCATTTCGAAAAAATGGAGTTCTCTATGCAAATTACGAAGCGAGGAATGGTCGAATTTTCGGACTCAAAAAAGCAGCACTTTGCTACGATATTGAAAACAGTGAAATCGTGTATGAAAATTAGATTTTTATTTGGGATGTTATACAGGATTAAGATAGCAATATGACCAAGTGATATGACCTTTGTTTCGTGAGCACCAAATCAAATTACAGACAGATATTTGCCTGTAATTTGATAGTGTCAAACACACATTTAATTGGCTATGGCAATAAACGTCCCGTTCAACGGTGGAAAACTAGTCGTAGAGGTCACACTAACGCTTGTAGTATTGCCACAGGTCACGGGGTACGATTGTGATATAGGTGGGGCAACATATTGACCTGCCGCACTGCAACCTGCAGAACTTGTGGCGATAAACGTTACTGGAAAGACCAAAGGACCGTTGGCGAAATAAATGCCTCCAGGTATAAGGGTTGTGGAGTAACTATTACTCGCAGAATCTACAATTTGCATGCTCCAGGTATCAAAAGCATTGGTGTTTTGTAGAGTGATGTCGACTTGAGCATTACTTGTTGCTAAGCATGCAACCATCATAAAAAGGCTAAAAAAATACTTTAACATAATATCTAATTTTTTGAATTGCCATCATTAACGCAATCTGGCTTATGCGTCCTACTTCTTTTTAGGTGGTTTCGGAAAGTCCCACAAATGATCAAATGGCCATCTTCATTTCGAAAAAAATTTGCACTATAACTTTTAAGAAGGGTTTTTGTGACACTTTTTTTTGAAGTATTTTCAAAAAATAGAATCAAGGTGTCACAAAATCAATGACTTGTAGTTATAAGTACAAACCATCATTTTAAATCAGGTTTGTGATGATGTTTACTGAAAATAGAGTTATGAAATGATTGGTTTCCAATATCTTTAGGGAGCTTTTAGGGCTCCCTTTTTTTATAAAATGTCACAAAAGGATCGATACTGCGTTATAGTGCAGATATTGGAAATTATGATTGGTTTTTTTAACAAAAAAAGGATCCTTACCCAAAAAGGTAACAGGTTGAAATCTTTGGACCAGAATTTTGGTCTGTCATCACATCAATTTGATGAAATGGTGAAAAAGTTGAAAGATTTCGATAACGCGCTACTGGATCACATCTACCATGTTCATTATGAACCGTGCAGGGATTATCTGCGAGAACGATTTACTATAGATGAAGAGATGGCCTATGATCTTTTTATGGATGCTTTGGTGTCTTTTCGAGCCAAAATTCTGAATGGAAAAATAACGTACGGGAATATCAAATTTTTGTATACGCGATTGACCATTAATTGTTATATGGATCGGCACAGGCGAAAAAAAAGATTGGATGTAGCGCTATCAAATTTTATCAAGACGATCAATCAAGGTGTGGAAGTGGTCGAAGAGAAGTATTTCAACATTTTGCAAAAATGTGTTTCCCAATTAAAGGACAAAGATGCGGCCTTGTTGCGACAACTCTTTTTGGATGAGATCCCCGGAGAAGAGCTGGCACATCAATTGGGGATTACGTACGCTGCTCTGAGAAAGAGAAAAGCCCGTGCGCTGGATCGATTAAAAGAACTGATGTTCGAAATGATTAAAACATATGGTGATGAAAAAGAATAACGAAGACGAACGCAATGATTTCGAAGTTTTATTGTCCGAGTCCTTCAGAATTGAACTGAAAGATGAATTGAGCAAGGGCTTTAAAGAATATAACAAGTCATCGAGACCCACTCCAGCTATTTCTAAGTACAAAAGATTAAGCGTCATTATTCTGGCCAATGCAGCGATTGTAGTAGCCGTGTTGTCTTTTGTGTTTGGCTTCCAAAATACTTCAGCCTCTGATCGTGCGCTGCATTTTTTGGATCAGACGAAATTGAATTATAACGAGGATGTGACCAGAGATGTCGCTTTTAATACTGAAGATCCTGAATCTCCATCGATTACAGAAGAAATAATCAATACAACGCCATCGCATATAGGTGGGGAGCTACTTAAGAAACTTAGTAACAACGAAAAATTGAATATTGGATATTATTACCTGTCTAATGGTAAATCTCCACAAGTAATTGATTCCTTATTCAAGGCTATACAAAATGAAAATTCTGGATTGAAAGCGGAAAAACTATGGTTGTGGAGTCTAAGCAAGATTATTCATGGAGAAACGGATAAGGCGGTGGAATATATAAGGCTGCTACAAGAGGAATCAAGCTATAAAACCAAAGAAATTAATCAATTATTAGAATTATTAAACGAATAGTATGAAACACTCAAAATTCAATTTTTTATGGTTTGCTGTTGGTGTCCTGGCCATGATCCAAAGCCTGGAGGCACAAGATGTATTGATGGTGCCAAGAAATAACGGAACGTATAACTTTTATTCCAGTTATCAGGATTCGGATCTACATTTTTATTTGTTCGATGACGGATATTATAGCTTGGATAAGAGCCCTACGCATACCTATGACCACATTGTAAATCCATTAAATGTCAAATTTTTTACTTCAAGGCCTTACGATGATAATCATGTCGAAGAAGAACTGGTGGGACATCCCGGTGTGGGGGCGCAAAATGTTTCCAGAATCCCCATTGATTTCAGGAATAAAGTTGAGGTGAGGGAGAGCTGGAATCTGGTGAATTCAAAATCTAATTATTACATCCTGCAATTCGAAAATATTGATACCACAGGACCGATTTCGGGATGCGTAGAATGGCATTTTAACAATACGGAATTAATGGTTAACGAAGGGAAGATACTTGATGATTATGGAAATAATTGGGTAAGTCAAAGAACGTTAAGTGCGTCTGAATATACAAATGAGGGATTTACGCATAAGTATGTATGGAATTTTTCAGACCTGCAATACGAAGAACAAAGGTTTGTATATATTCATGTGGATTGCCTGCAAAATGAGATGGAAAAAGTTTCTACCCTAGGAATAATGAAGATGAATTCCTGTCAATTCATTCCGTACAATCCAAACAATGATGGAAGTGACGATAATGTCATTGATTCTCCGCATTTTACGTTAGCCAGTCTGGTGCGCGGACATCCCCATGACCCCAATTGCATACATACTGACCCATATGCTTTAACGCTTTTAGATGAACAGCAGACGGTTAATTACAAGATTTATTTTCAGAATGAAGGGACAACTGAAGTTGTGAACGCTTCGGTGGATTTCACGATATATAGTCCTGTGCATGATCTTTCTTTTGTGGCATCCAGTGACAATTGTATCCTCAATCAGCAAAATGGGCAAAAATGGAATATCTATTTTGAGGATATCAACTTGCCGAGTATAAATCAACAACCACAACCTCCATACGAAAATACAATTGGCTGGGTAGAGGTGGAAGTGTGTTATGATCTATCCTTGTTTAATCAAAATTGGGTCTTTTCGGATGCCTATATTTATTTTGATAACCAACCCGCAGTCATAGCTACCCATCAAATGTATAGACTAATCGATCAATCCATGCAATCGAATTGTGCTGTAAACGGGCTGAAAGTGACCAACACTACGGAATCATTCCCCACAAAGGAGCGTAGGGAGATCACTGTTTATCCAAATCCTTGTAGCGATCATTTAACGGTCTCGCCATCTCATTTTAAGGACTCTTATTTGATATCAGTCTTCGATAGCCGTGGTGTAAAAGTTTATGAACAGACTAGTACAAGGAAAGAGCAGACCATAGAAATGAGTGGTTTTAAAACAGGGCTATATTTTGTCAAAACCAATATCAATGGTAAGGTATACTTCAATAGAATCATAAGAAGTTAATGAAGCTGACAAAAGTTTGCATTAGCATTTTATGAACGCAATTAGAAGGATGGAAGGGGAGTTAAAAAGACATGAAAAGAGCTTTTTGTTC
The DNA here is from genome assembly GCA_039194925.1 of Bacteroidota bacterium. GTDB lineage: Bacteria > Bacteroidota > Bacteroidia > Chitinophagales > Saprospiraceae > CAJXUU01. Next base: position 24,196 of record JBCCVV010000061.1, on the reverse strand, counting down.
CTGTCTTATTATCGCTTGTCTTTCTTCATTCTCAATAGGTCAAAGTACAGATCTGGATTCATTGGTAAATCTTGCCAAAAACGAATTCAAAGAGCAAAAATATAAGGCTGTAATACAGCATACCAGACGCATAGTGAAACTTGCGCTGGTACAAGAAGATTGGAGTAATTATTATCAAGGTGCTTTCAGACATCTCAGAGTATTAGAGCAACAAGAAAAGTATGTGGAAGGATTAGATAGTTTGTCTGTCTGGCTCAAAAGGATACCTCCTGATCAAAATGAAACCTTGGGGAAACTCATTTTTTATAAAGGTATACTGCAAAGTGCATATCATTTGTGTTACGCATCTATTTTGTCGTATAAACAAGCGCTTGTACATCTAATCAAGATCAACGATCATGACAGAGTGATCAAATTGTATCAAAATATCTCGAATCAATATGCCAGAATACATGATTACAAATTTTCGAGAGCTTATGCCATGAAGGCACTTGAAAAATTAGCTTTATCGTCCAGGTTATCCTATAAAAAAGATATACTTCACGAACACATTGCTCAAACTTATTTTTGGGAAGGTAAATTGGACGAGGCCATAAGCTATCTTGTTCAGTACATGGAAAAGAATGGAGCATACAATGAAGGCCAATCGCTTCTCGCTAAGTTTTATACGGAAATGGGTGACTATGAAAAAGCGGAATCGTTACTCAATGCCATAGATGTATCCGGCCTTTACGTAAAGATTGATGTTTTAGGAGCCCAAAAAAATATTTCGGAAGAGAAGGGAAACTTACCCGACGCAATAAAATATCAACGAGACATATGTCAACTCATTCCCAAGGTTTTTACCAAACGCGAGTATTTTAGGGAGCAAATGGTATTGGCGAATTTGCTTTTTGAAAATGGTGAAAAAAAATCGGCGCACTCAATTGTGGATAGCATTTTGGCACACTTTGACATTGCAATTGATAATCAATTCGGACATTCAACTATATTCTTGAATCGATCCGAACTAATGTTGGCGGAAGCTTTATTTCTAAAAAGTAAATTGATACTTAATGAAAATGCAGCGAATCATTTCGAACTGGTGAAAACTTCTATTGCATGTGTAGAAGCTTCTATTGAAATCATAAATCAAAAGAGGCAGTATATTACGAAGTATGAAGAAAAGTTGGGATTAAGTGAAATTCAAAGGACGTATTCTGAATGGGCGATAAGCCTTCTGAAAAGATACTGGGATCAAGATTCTGACGCTAAAATTTTTGAGCGTGCCCTCCTGTTTAGTCAACGTACAAAAGCTGGAATCTTAAAAGAATCAATAGAGGAAAATCAGTTGCTGGATGCTTGTCAAATACCAGAGCATTTAGAACATCTGTGGATGTCATCGAAGTACTTTATGAGGCATTCTGACGCCGACACACTTTCCAGTGCATATTACACCTATGATAGCCTGAACAACGAAGTCAAAAAAATGTGTCCTCAGTATGATCATTTTTTACATACCCCAATAGTCACTATTTCAGATATCCGAAATGAACTTGATACAGATGATCACTTTATTAATTACCATAAAATAAATAATGAGTACCACTCTTTTGTAATCACAAAAGATACATTGATTTGGGATGCAATTCCCGATTCTGATCGTATTGATTCTTTGGTGAATGCTATCTTTGAAATACTTAGCTCAAGAAAAGAAGATTCACACTCGGAAAGCATTTTCATAAAAAACTCATCTCTGATTTACAACACGTTGGTCCGGTCTTACGTAGGATTTGGGCGAAACGAGACCAATGCCCAATTGTATATTGTCGCAGACGGAGCACTAAGCAAACTTTCATTTGATGCCCTCATTACAGAAGCAACCTCATCTTGGATTGATTCCAAAAAGTATTTAATGAATAAGTACACGATATCCAATTTATACTTTTGTGCACAGATTGTGAGAGATGAACACTCAGATCCATATAGCCAGGACTTTGTAGGGTTTGGAGCAAATTATTCGAAAGACTACTTTGATTCCTTTTTAGTACAAGAGGATACCTCTGCTCTTAGTACGATGGGAAGCGATTATAGATACATGTCATTTGAATCTTTGCATAATAGTGTGAGTGAAGTAACCTCAATTTGTCAATCACTAGGGGGTAGATGCATCAAAGAAAAAGATGTTATCCTTCCTTCCATTTTAAAAGAACTAAAAAATAGCTCGATTGTACACTTATCCACTCATGCTTATGTGAATCCCGATAAGATCATAGAATCTGGATTTTTGATTTATCCGGATTCTTCCGGATGTTGTTACAAATTTACATTCAAAGATGTATTGAGCCACAGATTGAGCAATGACCTTGTCGTTTTGAGTTCATGCCAATCCCTATATGGAAATTTATACGAAAGTGAGGGACTCTTAAGTTTGGCACGTGCATTTGTTCAAAGTGGGGGTAAAAGTGTAGTTGGAAACTTATGGAATATCTCAGATAACAACACACCGGGGTTGATGATGGGTTTTTATGAATACCTAAGAAAAGGGAATCCGGTTTCAGAGTCGATGAGGCTGGCCAAAATCAAATACCTGACCGATGACAACATAAGCAGTCCATCCAATAGAATTCCTCATTATTGGTCAGGTTGGAAAGTCTATGGAAATACTACTCCTTATGCCAAAGGCCTGGGATCGCTTGATTATGGCGTTGTCTTGGTTGGATTCTTCGCATTGATTGCACTTTTTTGGGGTTTTATCCTAAAACGTCATTATTAGGGGGAATAAAATTTCAGATTATGTTTTCATCGTTGACCGCTTGCTTCTGGTAATAGATTTGAATTCTTCTTTCGGACAATCTATATTTTGCTATACGTACACGAGAGGTTAACTTAGAAACCACCAAAGTCGTAAAGACTTTAAGGCATTCACAAACGATGCTATGTATACGATCTTTACCCATGTAATACCTTGAGCATTTTGTGCTGTTCTTGGAGTTCCCTGTAATTAAAATAGAAATGGCTCAATAGAATTGAATCACCTCATTAAATTACGGGAGAAGAAAAAACCACTGACAGATTTTTAATCAGTGGTTTTTTGGCCTTATAAGGTATGGGCAATAATGTTCTAGATGCGTGGTAAATACACAGTTCTGTTAGTTAATTATCCTCCCATGAATACCCCAAAATCAAATACATATCCTCCAATTCATTTTCGGTTAAGTTATTTCCAGAAGGAGATTCAACTTTCAAATTCCAGATGATCTCAGAAGAAAAATCAAGTTCGATGCTATCGTCTGAGGTGTTTTTGAATCCGGCATGTAAATTCCCAAATGAGGAAGTTGGAGTCAGGAGCATTTGGTTGGCATCTGCCGGAGGTGGCTCTGGCAATGGTGGATTGAACGTAATGGTATAATCACCATTGTTTGTACATCTTGCCACCAATGTTATTGAATTGACCTTCAGGGTATGCAGCTTATCTCTAAATTGAAATAATTGCTGACTTACCTTAAATTGTAATACATTGCCATCATCTTCGTCGTCTGGATAGATTAATTTATGCCATTCGGAGGCAAAATCATGTTTTAGGCTGATGATTTTCATAGCCGACTGATTATCAGCACTGCTATAGTATTCCTTAAGATTTGCAATGGCACCATCTTTCAATAATCCTCCCGCTTCCCTGGCAGTATACCGCACATGAACAATTGCATCTGAAATGGTTTTGTAGTCAAACTGACGAAGTGCCTTTCCAAAATTGGCATCATTCGGATCATTGAATAAATCTATGGTCCAATCGCTAATTGTCCCTGCACCTTCAAACGGCAAGTATCGTTCGTCTTTGAAATTCAACTCAAATACTCCACTATCATTTTGAGCATTGCTTGTTGCGATTGCTTTTATTGGAATATTATTTTGCACAAAACGGCTGTCATTCACCAAGATGCCATCTTCATTATTGTGAACATACCCATCTGCCAGTCCGGTTTGAACACGGATTCGATTGTTTAGCAATCGGAGAGAACAAGAAATGGTCGTGTAGGGTCCGGCGATACAAGGCAATGAAATACTTACGGACTTAATCCGTCGGAAATAATGCCCAGGATAATCCAAGTCAAAGATTTCTTCTGGTAAGGTGAAGAAACACTTGCCCGTCTCTCGTAATTTGATCAAAGCTTCCGGATTGAGCAACGCCAATGAAACATGTTTGGTTAATTCAAGCTCTCTGCGGTTTTGATCCAGGTATGAAGACTCCAATCGTCTTAAATCATATTGCAGTTTATCTCCGGAGAGCAATCCTTTTTTGAGGCTGTCCCAATAGCCAAACTTTATGAAATTTGAATCCTTAAGCCCTAATTCAAAGCGGTAACATCTTTCTGCTCTTTTGGCTAAATCATAGGCCAATTGATAGCTTTTGAAATACACCTGTGAGATTTGCCCAATCATCCATTGGTACAATTCTTTGTTGGTGTATTTGGATTTCATGAAATCCTCTACTTCTTTAGAATTTTCGATTTGCAATTCTTGATTGGCGAGTTCTTTTTCCGCAATTTTTATTCTGATTTCGTTCGCCAATATTTGCTCTTCAATTTGAACTAATTCTTGTTCTGCCATTTCTTTCTGGTGATCCCATTCTTCCTTTCTTCGTTGATAACTTGCAAGAGAATTGGCCAGTGAAGCGGATTTATCAAGGATGGTTGCCACATTATATAATCCGTTGGCTCCCCGACTTACAGATTGACCAATTTTATTGCCGGTTGGTGGTTCAGCAGCAAAGTGAGGACTACCTCCAAATCCAGACGCTCCAATCTTGAAATCAGGAATCAGGAACATGGCTCCGGCCAGAACATCTGCAATTGTTCCTGCTGTATGCATGGCGATCGAAGTTCCATTAAGCACTGTAGCTACAATTTCTCCCGCATTCATAAACTCTTTGGAACCGTAGTAGTCTATTTTGATTTTGGTCAACTCCTTACTCTCCTTCAATCCTTCCAAATTCTGCTTGGCTTCATCAATTTGCAATTCTCTCACGGTCTTAATAGCTTCTAACAATTGCATTTCATGTCCCTGACGCAAAAGTGCCAATTCCTCGGCATCTTTTTTCTCCAAGGAGGTAAGCAATGCATTTCCCAGTGCTTTTACATCATTACAAACCTCATTCGCTTTTTGGAGCAGCGTATTAAATCTGTAGTAGGGGAGCGGTGCGTTAAGATCAGCCAAAGCACTGCTGATGTCCATTCCTCCTGCAACAGCTTTTACCAAAGCGCCCGGGTCAATTTTCGGTTCAAAAAGAGACAATTGTCGAACCACTCCCTCGATATTCATACAATTCCTAATCTTATAAAGTCTATCGGCTATGGTGTCCCAATAACTTAGAATCTTTTCATTTTTAGGAATACAGAAATACAAGGTAGGAATAGGGGCCACGGGCTCTCCTTCCAAACCGTCTTCCGGTAAAACGGGGATGTAGTTTTCGACTTGAATAAGCGCATTGCTAAAATCATCAAAATCTTCTTCCAATTCATTATACGATTCAATTGGAGGGATTACCTGAGGTGGAATAGTGTGTGGTCGAGGTCCTAGTAATTCTGCGGCCAATATATAAAGCTGCGTAGCTTCATTGATGGACTCCATTGAATCTTGTCTGAACAAATGGTCTCCCCAGGCAATCAGATTATCCAGGTATTTCATAAATACCGTCTTTTGATAAGCGACATTTCGATATTGCGCAATGCGATGCGGTTCAAAAGGATTGTTGCGCCAATCTTTAACCTGAGCCTCTAAATCCGCTTTTAATTGACTGGAGTAGTTATCTGTAGTTGTATCTCCGGCAATCATGCGCAATATGGTATCAATTCGTTGCTGGTTATAATCTTCATTGGTGGTTAAAAAGAACGGTTTGGTGATCCAATATTTTTGTGGAGATCCTGCATCGCTTCCATCGGGCAACGTACCTTCCACGCCAATCGGGTTGAAAATATAATGATACCATTCCATAGCTTCTTCAAACCGTTGGTTATTACTCAGGCTATTGGCAATCATTAAGGGAGCATGGTAAAATAACTCCCAATTGTAAGGTGAATAGCTGCCATCCGGAGAAAAATCAACAATTTCCTGTGGATAGTGATCTCCTTTGTTCCAATCATATACCCACGGTGTAGGATCATATCTTTTGTCAAAACTGAAGCCGCTATTTTTCATTTGGGTTTGTCGACTCATCATTGCTGGAATTCCTTGTGTAGGATTGTATACCTTCTTGATAAAGTCACAAACAAATGGGTGATAGAAGTTTTTGAAATGGTATTTACGGAAATTAAACAGTAACGTTGAAGCCATTCCAAAATAGAAATTGAAATATTGCATGATATACTGAACATACATTTCTCTCAAGTCTTCATCTGTAATGGAAGTTACCGGATCTAGTCCAAGCGTATTGGCTATTAAGTTCGCAGCATCCAACTTTTCATGGTACGGAATAACAGAAAAATCAAACTGATCAACAGCATCTCTTACGGAGCCTTCAATGGTCGTTAAGTTTTCTCTAAGTGTTGATTTAATATCAGGATAGTAATATTTTTTACCTCCTGCAAGACCCATGAATGTCTCTTCTTCCTTTCCTCGATCGCGCCGGTCAAGCAAAGGAAAAGCCATAAAAGTCTTTTTCTTATCGGCATAGAAAAATGGTAGCCAGGAACCGACAGGAACATTAAACCCATCAAATGAAATATTGCTTCCCAACCCAGCCATCAGTTTGTCTAAATAGGATAAATGCCATGCAAAATGAGATTTAAACAGATTAGGAGTCTGCAATAAGATTGGTATCTGGTTATTCACCTTATCATAATTGCCATATGCAAGAACAGATTGGTTTAAGGAAAAATCATTTTCCGGCGCATCCAAACGATCGATACGTTCTACATAATCTAAATACTCCAAATTACTCTGTTCAGGCGAAACGATAGGGGTGAAACTGCCAGGTAAATTCAATGATTTGACGGGGACTCCCTCGCAGCCAAACAGTTCGAACGCACCATTTAAAGAAGCTACAGATTTTTCACCTATAACAGTTCCAGAGGAATTGAAAATATTTGCTACACTATAACCAGAGAATTTAATGCCTACTTTCCCATCTAAATTTCCTCTGTCAACGGGATAGAATTTGTAGCTTTTTTTCACTATGCTCTCTGAATAGGAGGTCGTAGATTCAAAAAAGTCTTTTGAGATTTTTTTAGGAGTCCATTTTTTGTTTCTGTATTCGCTTCCAGCAAGTCGGAGTTGGAGCCTTTTCTTGGTTACCGGAAGATCAAAATCAGAATCACCTTGATCCGGTACATTGGAATTCACCTTTTTATTTGCGCCTTCATCCGGTTCTTCTCTAAACTCAGGCCAGAATATATACAATCTCTTGTTTACAACCATCGGGATCAAATAATCCCCAACGATATCCACTTCTACTTTCTCCCAGGGTGTCCAGCGTCGGTAATCGTATTGTCGATAGTAATAAATATGTGGGTCTGCATTGGCTGTTCGACCAAAGACATGGACAATGGTTTGGTCTGCATCATCCTCATGGTAAAAGCCTGCGATATCAAGTCGGGCTACATCGTTTAACTTATCCAGGTAATTGAGATAGGCTTGCTCGACATTCAATTGATTGACCTCATTTTGCAACAGTTCGTTTTCCAGGTCATGGAAGAAAGTAGATTTATCTTTTCGCAATTCCGGCTCGATCCAGTTTTCAGGATAAAGAAATACTTTGCGATTTGCTTCCCATACCCTGTACTTGCGCATCCACTTCCACCATCTCCAGGCGCTGTCGCCGTCATCTCCATCTGATTTTACGTAAACCTCCGGTTCAAGACCCATAAAGCATCGTTGTACAAACAATTGAATGGAGCCCGAACCTTGTATCAATCTGGAGGTAAGCATACAAGAACTCATCTCCACATCCAATAGGTAGTAGGCGTATAGATCATTGGTGTTTTCCCATTTGCCTGAAGGTGCATCCGCAGGTTTGGGTTGTGCTAAAATATAGGCAGCAAGTGCATCTCGTTTTCTTTCACGTAAAACATCCTGAATTTCAGTACTAATCGTCAACCAGGTTTCTGCGCCATATTTGGATCGCAGTAATTGCTTCAGCGTTTGAGATTCCGTTTGACCCATCAATGGGTTTGCAAAAGAAATCGTCGTTATAGTACCCGCATTTAATTGATCCAATATTTTCATTGACTCATAAAGGCGCATCCAATTTTCTGCAAGCAGGTAATCGCTATGATAATTTAAATCCACATTGTTTACCCAATTTTCAACATCTGCAGCATTCCATTCCGTTAGCACTTCCAGTTCCGTGGCGAAGGCATTAACACTTCCATAATCTCCGTCGTGAAGCTTTCCGATAATACTTAAAATTCTAATTGTTTCGTCGGTATACCGAGCGTTTAATTGTATCAATTTTTCTGTTCGAATAAAATGCTCAAGTGAAGCCAGGGGGTTTGTACTGTCAATCGGAAGCACGGATAAATCCAAGGTTTGAGTTAAGGAATGATATGTCATAAGCCATTCCAAATCATCAAAATTCAATCCCCACTTATCGATAATTATACTTACCCGATGCAACCAATAATAGGTGTCAAATGTGTCTTTGAATCCGGCATAATCTACTACTGCCGATGATGTTCCAAATGTATTTTTAAAATGGTCAAATATGGTTTCCGGACCGATAATTTGAAAATCATTGACAAGCTTCTTTATTATATTTTGAGACACACCCAATTGTGTACTCAATTGCTCGATAATAGTACTTTCGGTTTCCTTTTCTTTGAAAAAAGTCAATAGCTTATTTATGGCTAAGGCAAGATGTTGAACATAAAAATCATTAGGAGTATAATCCAGGTCTGCAGGTGCTATCCATAATTCATTCGGATCAAACACACCTGTTGTGGGCAGGGTGTAAAGATTGGTTACGGCGTTTAAATAATCAACGTCTGCAGAAAGGCCGTCCAACGCTCCTTTTTCTGTTTTGGACATGATTCCATTAAATTCCAACCGCAGTTCTGATGAATTATAGCTAATTTTTGCCGCCAATTCCTGCGACAATTGAGACTTGAAATCTATAGCCTGAGGCAGGTTCGATAAAGGTGCAGAGAATTTAGGTTCAAAAAATTTCAAGGCCAAACGTGCCTGTTGATATAACTCTTCAATTGCTTCCTGATACGCAGCGATACCGGTGACAGCAGCCAAAGAAGCATCTGTTAAAAGGGTGATTCGTTCCGCATCCGTCATCAAACCCGTGAAACGAAGAATCTTTGTAGTGTCATTGTATCGAATTTTAATGACGTCAGAGATCGCGTTCGGAAATTCAAACCCTCCGGGAAGTCCGAGTACTTCCGTTTCCGAAGTAGCAATGTTTTCAAAGACATTAAGAATGTAATTGATGCTGCCGTCATCCTTGTTTAGCTTCTGCAATAAAGATGTTAAGAGCTCAACAAGTTGATCCGTATCCGATAAAGGGCTGGCTTGCAAAAACTCATATTGAGTGGGGTCAAATTCTGCTGTCACTTCCTGCAGACTGTTTCTCAGAGAAATCAAAAAACGACTTGCTACTGATTCTTTAGCGGCTACTTTTGCCGTCAAATCAGCAGTCAGTACATAATTCAATTCGTCCATTTTAAAGTCCGAGGATTGAATTGATTTAATGTCCACTACAAATTCAAAGGCAGTTTTGGGATCGGTAAGAACTTCAATGTCGTTATTGTAAATTTTTAAAAAGGTCTGCCAGTCGCTGGCTTTTATTTTTAAAGATTTTGCCAGAAAGGCATGTCTATACAAGAAGGAAAGATGGCTTAAAATCAAATCGCCATTGACCTCATTGGGGATGTACGAGCTTCCATCAGATGCTTTTGCCAGGTTGATGAAAATATTCAGATCGCTTTCCTTCAATTTTAGAGCTGCCTGAACTACTGATTTATGCGCTTCGATTTTTTCCGTATTGGAAATCGCATCCACCTGTGAAACCTCAAAGGCCAGATCCAGCGGATTAATTAGTTTTTTATTGAGGAACAAGTCTTGATAGATCGCGTTGGATCGTTTTTCATGGAGCTCTGTAAATCGGGTAGTAGTGTTTAAGTCGCCAAACAAAGAGCAAACCTGTTCAATACTAACCTTCTTACCCAATTGGGTTTTCAATTCTACCAGATACATCAAATTGATAAGAAATTGTTCGTTAATATTTCCATTACCAATATTAATGTGTCGGATGACCAAATCAACTTCCCACATCTTCCAACCCAGCTTTCTCCAAAGTCTCAGAAATCGATGGATTCTATCCAATGCATTCACATCAAGTGGATTTATTTCTTTTTGGTCCGTATCACACGTTGGATTGAGATGATCAATTTGAATGGTCCCACCGGGATTGATAAATTCAAGATCTAAAAGGGTAAGCAGTTGGTTGTATTTCAAACCCGTAACCCGAAGGAAGGTCTTTACATTTTTAATAGTATTCAACAAGGTAGGATTGTTGCTTTCTCCCCATAGTTCAAATTGAGTCGCTGGTGCAGCCTGAAGAATGATGTCTTTTTCGTCGGGAACGGCAATTCCAAAATAGACAGCCGCAATTTCTGCATCCGTAGCATTATTTGGAGCAGCTGTGCCTCTAAATTTTTGCATCAGCTCCCATCGCTTGATTTTCACTTTGTCAAATGAGGCCTTAACTTCCTCTCCAAACAAATCAAACGGCAAGGCAAATGGATACTTGGCCGAGCTCAGTTTCTGATAGGCAACCGAGTTGACGTATTGGGGGTTTGCACGAAGTTCCTCTGCTTTTGCTTTAGTGTTTCTGAGAATTTCTACAAAATAGTTAGCTCCCCCTTTCTTTTTTAGCAAATAGGTAATGGTATCCGAATGCATCACCCATCTATCCGTGCTACCGACTCTGGCCAGATGTACGTTTTCTCCAATCGTGAAGTTGATCGTTTGAAGTGCGGTGATGATATCTGATTTGGCTTGGTCCAAATCAGAACTGTTGATGTTAGTGAAGCCTGCTAATTCCACATCGCTATCTCCATCCGCAACCACGGCTTCCAATACTTCATTGACCACATCAATGTACGGAAGTGTTACATTGGCATTTTCACAATTCAATTCCGAATATCCCAAATCAGGTCGACGTGCAAAAAGGGTGTCTTTTACGGGAATCCCCTTAGGCTTTCTGTCCTTTAAAAACATCAAAAGATCGGCGAAATAGGCAGCCGGACTGTAAACAGAACGACAGTGTTTGCATTCGCACATATCTCCTCCTTTGAATAGATTGTTCCAGTTGGGAAAGTCAGCAATTGCACTGTTTCCTGATTTGAAAGCTGCTATAGAACCTGCATTTTCTGCTGCCTTTAATTCCGCAACAAGGCTGACCGATGCAGCATGGGTAGCTTCTGCTTTTCGCCAGGTCGCTCTGGCTTTTTCTTTGGTAAATCCAGGTTTGTTTTGATAGATTTTGATAAATTCTGATTCTCCTGTCCTGTAAATGCTGTGTGAAGAATGGAGATTGTCTTGCATCAGGGTATTGGTCGCTTCGAAATCTGAGGTCAATTTAAAAACCCTTTGAACTGCTTTGAATTCTAATTTTAACTCTTCATTATTCTGTAAAGTTCTTTCTTCTCTAGCAAAATCGTCGATTGAAGTAGTTAAAAATTCGAAATCAGGATTGGCATCAATTACATTTTTGACTTCTTCAGGATTTTTCAGACCCGAAGCATTTCCGTAAGCCAATGCCCTGTCCAATCCTCCTGAAAATGCAGTCGTAGGAAAGGCCGTACAGAACTGTTTATGAATTGATTTGGCATATGCGGCAGTAAAGGTTTTTTCCTGATCATCAGGAATCTCCAAATCGAAAGGCTTTTGAATCGGATTGGATTTATTAGTGACTTCTACTAATTCTGTCCATTCCATTTCGCTTTTTTTGGCCAGAAGGCGAATATCTTCAGGGTTTCTGACTTTAAAGTTTTGTTTGATAGATTTTACCAATTGAAAATCGTTGTTGGCGAATCCACTTAATTCGTACGTCGTTTGTAAATCATTGATTTCCGATGCCTCGAAACTGTCATTTTTCAAACTCTCTACCAATTCAGGAGTAAAGGTTTTGTACTTATTTAACGCAGTCACAAACTTTGCCTGTTTGTTCTTGCTTGTAATGCTCACTTCTTCTAATGCCTTTCTTGCAAAAGATTTGTCGGCTACGATTTCAGATTCGGCTATATATCCTCCAAAGAGTTTAAGCCAATGTTGCATAACTTCTTCGGGAACTCGATGAATTTTATGGGTTGAAAATGCAACTCGCAATGCTTTTCGAATGCCCTGCTCATCCAATTGATTTAGTCTTTCTGAAATTTGCTGGCGTTGTTCTTTGAGATTCTTGAAAGAAATATTTTCATAAAAAGAAATGCCTAATACAACATACCAAAAAGGTGCATCTATTTTGCTATCCACTTGATAATAATGAGCCTGCACAAAATGTTGTATTTGCGTTTTGGAGTAACCTGTTTCACCACTTAAAAAAGAAACATCCCGGAGTTCTTCAGATTCTTCCAAATCGGTAATGGTAAGATCCGATAGCAGGGGAGTAAGCGATAATTGAATTCGTTCGAATTCTGACATCGGATGAACGTCTTCCGTATTTATTCGGAAATTGATAATAGCATTGGAAGGGGCATTAAACACGATGTCGGACGAGCCTAAATACTGATAATTTGGGTCGAATACCATGATGAACAGATCCGCATTTCCACGTTCAGCTCTAATAATTGATTTGGAAGAATATTTTATGGTATAATTTCCATTCTTTCCTGTAATTCCTTCTCCCAATAATTCTTCGGACCTCAAATCTTTATCGAAAGCATGAACTATGAAACCTCGGGCTACCTGACCGTCCTGCAACTGGATATTGCCTGATACAGTAAACTCTTCTTCTATACCAAGAAAAGAGAGAGATTCTATGTTCATGTCAATAAAGGTATGCTGAGCATAATCGCCTGTTGTACTGCTTTTTCCCAGTATTTTTCCTTCCGGAGAATACGCTCGTATAATAATTTCTGCTTCACCTCTTTCGCGTTCATCGATAGGAAAATTTTCATCGGAATAGGAGATTATAAATCGACCTTCACTATCGGTATAAATTGGTTTGCCTAATGGATTTTCCGGGCCATTTGGATGCTGATATGAAGCTCTAACCAATACATTTTTAATGGGTTGGTTGTCTTGATTCAAGATTGTTCCTTCAACTGTATATTGATTTAGATTATTTGGCATGATGGTAGATTTTAGTTTTTTAGAGAATTAAGTACGTATACATAAACCGCTATTGCGTTTTGTACAGTCATATTTTTGGACATGAAATCCAGTAATCGATGATCACCGTCTTCCCATTGTTGGAAGCATACAACTTCTTGCAAAGACTTGTCCTATTCTGGTGTCTTTAATTATTCTTTTTTAGCTTGAATTCTTCGTTATCATTTGTTTCGAACTTGATCATTTTACGATTATAATATGTCATTAGGAATAGGCCAGCATTCAATTTTGACCCGGATCTATTTTAGTTATTTGAGCAGTGGAATTTTGAATTTTGCACCAATACCAAATAGAAATTGATTTCCCGATACATTTCCTATTTTATGTCCAAAGTTTAGATAGAAACTCATATTGTCCGTTGGCGAAAATCCTATGGATCCCATCGTTTTCAGATATATATTAGGACTTGTTTTGGATATCCCGTTCTCTATTTTATCCTTTACACCGAAACCGGCAGTAACATCGAACCCAAGACTCCATAAGTGTTTTTTGTCAGGATAATATACTAAACCACCACCGCCTGCAAGTGTAGCAGCAAAAGTTCGTTTCTTTGGATTACTCAAGTAGCTTGTAGAAACGCCTAGATTGATTCCGCCGTGAAATCTACGAGCGATTCGATAACTTCTATCAAAACCTAATAAAGATGAAAATCCATTGTAATATTTGCCGTCGATAAGGGCGCCTTGATAGCCCTGTTTCATGACACCTTTCGTTTTTCCTTTGGTTAATTTTTTTAACTCCTTAGAAATAGTTGTTTGTTCGTTGTCAATTTCATTTTGTCTATTGGATAGCTTGGAGTGCTCTGTATTTAGCTTGGTTTCTTTTTTGGATATATCACCCTGTTCTTTAGTCAACGCCGTTTGTCTGTCCTGTAATTTTGTTTCTTCAGAGGATATTTCTTTAAGTCTCAAGCTAAAGAAAAAGGATAAGAACAGTCCTGCAAACCATCCGGCCTCGTCAATAGATTTTTCAATTCCTTCTCTTTCATTTTTTAATTTGGTTTGTTGTCCTGAAAGTTCTTTTTGTTCATCGGAAACCTCCTTTTTTCTTTTTCCCAAAGCCTTCTTTTCGTTGGATATTTCTGTCAGTCTTTTAGAGTTGGCTGCCTTTTCATTTTTTAAATCCTTTTGCTTTTTTTCCAGATCTTTTATCTTTTGCTCAATTTTTTCCTTTTTGGATTTCTCAGATTTGGTTCCGTTTTGATCATTGTACGATACCGGATTGGCATTACCGTAGGCATATAAATTCATTCCTCCCTCGATACCAATAGGGTCGGGACTCAGCCATCTGCTTAACCAATTCAAATAATACCTGGCCGAATGATAATTCAATCCACTCTCTTCATCCCGCTCCATGCCCGTGTAACGAAAGCGCTTGGCAGCGCAATTGATCGTTTTATTTTTGGCTTGATAGGCCGTTGTACCGTAAGGATGATACTCTTCATAGGTTATTAAATTCCCCAGATCATCTATTTCTAAGCTTGCAGATTCTAAATGATTGGTAAATTGAAAACGGACTGTTCTTTGATCGGTTGTATCATTGACAGCATTTCGAGTGTCCACCATTGCAATCCGTCGCGTATCATCTGTTACATGTAGCGTAGTCCTTTCCAAACCACTATGAAGACCCGTATGTTTTTTGTAAATCTCAATGTTTCCTATGTACAGACGTTCTTCTTTCTTACTGCCGCCACCATTGTTTTCCGTAACTTTTCTAACGCGCTGCCCATGCGAATCATAGACATAAAAAGTGGTTTCGGGAGGGGTGTTGCCGTTGCAAACTACTTGCCTGGCCGTTGCCTGTAGCTGGTCTTTAAAGTTCCATTGCATAATGGAAAGGTGGGGTAGGGAAGTGATGAAACCATGTGCTGGATGGTGGGAATACGTATAGGTTTGCCCACCAATTTTTGACGTCTTGATTCTGTTGTTAATGCTTTCGTATTCGTTTTGTCTTGTCCAGTTCCCCGCGGGAGCATTGTGATTGATTTCCAATATATTTCCTACAGGATCATAGCTGTATTTCTGGGTATATTTCCGCCAAGCCATATCATCTGCCGGATTGTATGACTTCAAAAAATTCTGGTCTTTCCAATTGTCGCATTGTCCAAAATTAATGGCTTGTCCGGCATGTTCTTTTCCCTCCGCTTCAATTAGTCGATAGAGCGCATCGTAGGAATAAATTCCTTTTGGTTCTATTTTGAAATTGTTAAAAAACTTGGTGGGAATGGCTTTGTCTTCTATCTCGGAGATATTACCAACCGGATCGTACGTATAGTACAAATCCTGTAATAGGTCACCATTGGATTTTGCAGTTGTTAGGTGCAGTAGACGGAATGTTTTAGTATCGTAGCGATACGTGGTGGTCGCCAATGTGTTGCCATTTCTATCGCCATACACAATCTGCGCTCTTTGACCTTTTGCATCATAATCGATGTCTTTGACAAATTGATTCTGAGCGACTCCGGTTTGAGTCACCAGCACTTGTTCTAACAATCCCGTTTCGTTGAAGATGGGTTTTGTTTCGCTACTATCCGGCGTTATTCTGTTGACGGTTCGATTCTGGGCATCGTATGCTGCTTGGGAAGAATAGATCGTGAGATCATTATCAAATATGGCCGGATTATTCAAATTGACAGGAATCCAGTTTGGTGTATCTTGATAGTTGGAATTAAATTCACGAGTCGATTCCAATAAATTTCCTTTAAAGTCATAGCGGAGATTTTGCAGCCTTCCTGCCGTATCGTATAATTGGAAAACCTTTCCGCGAAGATTGTTTTGATATTCATTGATCTGACCTTCACCATAGATCGTTCGCTCGAAAATATTATCCAATAGAACACCGCTATCGCCTCCTTGTACCTTAAGATGAATGGGTCTTTGAACTGTGTCGTATTCCATACTGAAAACATGATCTCTGCTATCCCAGCGATGAATTGGATTACCCATCAGATTATTTAATATCCATCGTTCCCCAGCTTCCAAGCTAACATTATGCACTCGATGACCTAGCATATCATAGTTATATGCCATTACTACATTGCCTCTTGCATCTTTTACGGTTTTGGTATTCCCTTCGATGTCCAATTGCACATAGGTGGTATACAGCCGATTCTTTAACGCAGTGTCTTTTCCGTTATGAGCGATACTCAAAACAGATCTTCCAAGTGAATCTAAATACAGGGAAGAAGGAGTATCTGCATGTGCCGCAGCCTTCTGCGCCGCTAGTTTTTCTTTTGTGGGATCTTTGCCTTCAGCGATCAATTCTGCATCAATCAGGTTGTTAATACGGTTGTTGTACCAATCGCTGTCCAATACCGTATCATTTGAGTCAAAATTAATTTGTTTCCAAGAGTCGAATTCAACCCTGGAGAATGTTCCATCTGGAAATTCTGTTTTAATCAATCGGCCAAGGGAGTCATAATAAAGGATGGATGTCACGCCTATCTCTGTCAACTCTGGCGAGTCTTCGTATAAAAAGTTAGTGCTGAAATAAGGTTCGTATTGTTTGACGGCATTTCCTTTATTATTCAGTACAGTTCGACCATTTCCAATCCATCTCAAATCTGCACCAGTATCCTTTTCTTTTCGTTGATCATTCTCGATGTAATATGCCAAGCCCGGTTCGGCCTGAGCTTTTTTCATAGCGACATTTCCCAGTCCATCCGAGTATTCGAAACTAAATCGAATGGGGCTATTATTATTGGCGGTAAAATGCTCTTCTCGACCGATTGAAACGACTACTGTAGGCTGATTTTCTGTATTTTGGTACGTATCAAAATCGTATACAAATCGAATCGTGGCGTTTTTTAAGAGGGTATTACCACTTTGTCTTAGTTGATTGGTATCGGTGCTAATGTTGGAAGCAGAACTAAACAATTGAGTTATGTTCGCCGTCTCAGTAGCTTCCGTATATTCTTTGAGCTCTGAGAAATTGTCTGCAGCCTCAATAATATTCACGGTGGTTCTGGAAGCATCCAGAAATACACCATTGCCTTCCACGACCGCAGCTTTTACCAGACCCAGTTCATCCGTCAAAACAGAGCTTGGGTTTGCATTTTGATCTATCATTCGGGCAGGGGTCATGGTACGATAATTAAAGACAGCAATCTGAACCTTATTATCGATAGCATTCGTAGTTGATTTTATAAAGAGATAATAGCCATCATTATTTCGGGTTGTTCCCGTAAATGTTTCGGTATCGTAGACTACGGAAGTAACAGCACCAAAAGGATCTTCGAATGCAACAGGAGAAAAAAACCGATCTCTAATTCTGGACATCGACTCTCCCGCATTGACTTTAAAATGAGTATGACCAGAACGAATCCATAAATCTCCGTTTATATTCGAAAATTTGCCTTTGGTTTCAATAAAATTACTGACATCATCACCATCAACTTGTAATTCGGTACCACCGTTTTGATAGATTTCTTTTATCAGGTCTGGAGTATAAGCCAATTGATAATTCTCATTGGACAGGCCCAATGTATCAAAGAAACCAAAATTTAGTGCACTCAGATTGTCATCCAGGTAGTTGGATTTGACATGTTCAATCAGCCTGTTTTCTTTGCCGACGCTTGGAGATTCGAGATAATCGATTTCGGAAGAATTTAGAAGAGCATCCTCCAATTCGGCTAGATCGAACCAATCGGCGGCTGGAGAAAACCCGGTCAATTCATACGATTTGGTTTCATGTGGCATTCGCAATCGATAGGCATGAGGTAGATCTATATCATCAAAGACTGAAATGCCGTCATTGTATTTGGCGAAGTTGTTTTGCGTATAAATTATATGCGTTTTGGTTTGTTCGTTTTTAGCCGATTGAATGTTGCTGGTAAAGGCATTTAGCAATTGTGTTTTTTGTGCTGCATTGTTATTCAAAACATCTTCTGAGAAGTCGGTAATATTGGCTGCAATCGATTGGAAATCTGCATCAGCTTTAATGAGTTGACGCCCGTAAACGACCGATGCACTTTCCAGAATATTACCCAGATTATCCACTTTGGTGTTGAGGGAATGTGTCAACCTAAAATCTGTTTCGTTTCTTTCGTAATCTATGGTAATCGACTCACTTTCAGTGACTAAGAAGACTCCATATTCATTGTTGCTTCTTGGCTGTAACAACTGTATTCTACAGTTATGCGTAGCGACAGAGTATGGCTTCATTTGCTTTTGTAGTTCAGCTTCTGTCGGGTTCTCGGGTGCATCTAATGCAAATATTTCCTGCCGCAGCATCATGCCTTTACACGCTCTCAATGCTTCGCGATATTCGTCTCCTATTAGCGCCTTAATTTCCACAGATAAGTTGGTGTCGGGCAATTCTGGTTCAGAAATGGTAAGTGGTGAGGCAGGAAACCGATTATTGAATTCAGCATGCCAGTACTCATCTTTGAAATGAGTAAAAATTCTTTTTCTATCCAGGAAAGCACCTGTATGAAACCATGTTTTGGTTAACATAGGCTTCTGATACAATTCCTCTGACTTTTCCAGTTGGTTGCTGACATTATTTCGACTCCATTCCGCATAATGTTCTGAATCCTTTTGCTCTACCATTCCAAATCCTCTAAACTCTCGTTCGGCATGGTCATAGTAGCCGTGATGATATTGGTACTCGCTGGTAAACCGAACATCGGTTATTTTCTCTGTCATTACCAACTTACTGACAACCTGAACCGGAAATGGTAATTTGGTAATCCAAGGCTTCCCATCCAATTTATCCTTAAGGTAATAATGGGTAGAGCTCTTATATTCGATAGAAGTTTCCTTGCCAAAGTTGTTTTTATAGTGGATTAGTACGTGTGGTTTCTTGCTGTTCATCAAGTCGATGTAGCGCATTGGAGAATTGACATGGGCTGGTAAGTCGGATGACCATACAATGCAGGAAGTGCCTGTTCCCAATAAATCAACAACGGAAAGTTTGCTGTTACGGTCTATGGGAAAAAATGGTTCAATCTCGTTAGCATTACTCCAGGCATTGCCGCTTAGATTGATAAACGCTTTGAATTTATTTTTACCTAAGTAAATGATGTCTGTGGCACCTGTTCCACTTACATCGGCAAGGTGTAAATATTGAGGATTAAACAGATCTGAAGTATCAAATATAGGAGCATTCCCCATATTGACTTTTGCACTGAACTTTCCATACCCTTTGTTGGCCCAATAGCAAACTTCTCCATTCCGAATTCGAACAATATCTGTTAAACCATCACCGGTCATATCCGCCAGGAATATAGTTTGCTCCTGATCTGCGAAAACGATAGCCGGACCTTGCTCTTCATCAAAGGTCTTACTTAACCGTTCGGATGGTAAGTGACCTCTTTTTCCATCTGCTGCATACCAGGTGAAAGCATTTTCTTCAGTCAAAACCATATCCGGTTGCCCATCACCAGTAAGGTCAATTAGGCGGGTATTTGGATCCTGGAGGTCAATGTTTGCTACTTGTTGAAATGGCTGAAATGACTGCCAATTGAATTCATCGGATACTTCAAAAAATCCTTTGACTTCAGTACTATTTACGACTACTTGCTTTTCTCCATTAGAAGCTAAATCCTGAACGGAAAGTACTCCATTGGACAATCCAATAAATGACGGTTTGGGAATAACTTTTTTAGCTATCGTAAATGCGACTTCACCATCTTCATCCACATCTCCCAAATTATTTTTATAGTACCATGCTTCTCCCTTCTCTGCCAGGATTCCCGAGATGCCTTCTCCATACAAATCGATCCATTGATAATTGTTAGTTAACCCAACGGGTGCATTTACAATGTTTTCAGAACTGACGGTTTTTATATCCTTATTCCAATTGAGTTTTTCATAGGTGAAAATCATCGGAGGGAGCGATTTTTTGGAATACGTTCCACCGGGTTTTCGGATATACCCGCTTTGGGTAATGGATTGTAAATACGTGGTTTCGGATTGTCCGGAATCGTTTATCGAAGAAGGTATATGTTCCAGATCCAGTGAATGGACCAGATAATTTTTTCCGAAACTTTCTTCTTCTATGGTTCCAACAAACTGTTGCTCATCTTCAAAATGATGAAACATGAGCATTCGCTTACACAAACGATTGGTTCTGATTTCAAATCCCGAACGATAGGATGAAAACGCATCTGGACGATAATCCCAAGGGCCATTATCCTGTGGAGTTGGAATTTGCGCATTGTGTTCGCCATAATCCAATACTAATTCAAAGAAATATCTGTTGTCGATGGGTGATTGTGGGTCGTATGGTTTTGTGGGGTCGGCATAGTAGGCTATTCGATTGCCGTACTTAATGCTTTTCATATAGACATTGGCGAATTTAGCAATGCCATTGATTCTGTTTTTTTCATGGACCTCATTAGGAATTTGGATGGAGTCTTCCTGCTTATACTCGTACGAAATCCAATTTCCTTTGTCGTCATAGGTAAATTCGGGCATCCATTGGAATATCTGATTTTCATCTTCGGGGTTGGCAATTCGGGCCGCATTGCTTCTTCCGAAAATAGTGGCAACATTTTCTCTTGTTGTGACTTTCCAATATACTCCATGATCAGAGTGCCAAATTTTTTCAATGCGAGAAAAATCTCCTTCAATGCGGGGGCGATATCTTTTTACCGAATATCCGTTGGCTTCTATTTCTGTTGTTAAAAATTTTCCAGTGCCATCATTTTGTAAATAAGGTACTAAGTCTTCTGCACCTGAAAACATGAACGTATCCTCTTCGAGACCATCTCGATACCTTGGCAATTTCTCATCCGTTTTACGTTGAATCATTGGATATCCAAGAGACCATCCCAAACCGAAAGGGCTATTGCCACTCCCTGAATTATAGCTTAACGACAAAGAAGGTGCAAATCCATTTCTTCCAGCACTGAGTGGAAGCGGTATGGAAAACTCGGCAGTGCCATTTGAACCATTGACTTCGAATTTTTCGTCGATGCCTTTTAATGCGCCTCCGCCTTTGGGTAAAGAGATATTCGGGATTTGAATGGCATTGGATTGAGTAGATCTTTCTTTGGTCAATTGATCAATAGAATTATGTGCTAAAGCAGGGCTGCTCTTCTCTCTATTTTGATTATTCTGATTCAATGTTTTTTAAGGTTTTAGTTGGTCTCCAGGTTTTGAATTCAAGGTAGATTGATCCTTTAAAAATTGCTAGAGGAAATATCCTGTTTATGGTTCGGGGAATACCCTAGTAATCTGTAGAAATCTGATTTGATAATCGATTCTTATCACTTTTTTGGGCTTTTTGTAATCGTGCTTTGTTGTTAGGGGATTAATATTAAGAAGTTGTTATTAGCTTGGGAGTAAAGTATATTCGCAGGATATGAATAAGAATATAGAATGGGTAATATGGAGGGTCATAGGTTTTTAAGGTATTTAATTTGAAGCAGTTTGTTTTCAATCAAGGTTTTGATGATATTTTTATAGTTGGCATATACCGTCTATTAAAATGTGAGGTGAGTTATTCGATTTAAACTAAAGAGATTAAAATGGTATATTTATACAATTCAGATTGAAATGCGATAAAATTATGAGAAAACTGGTGTTAGTAGCTTTGATAGGATTTATGATGGTAAGTTTACTACCAGGAATACAATCGGAAAGCAGAATCAGTGAATTAAATGTTGATGGTATTTCAGCACTGGAATGCAATTTCCGTTTAAAATTGGCAGGGCAGGAAAATACACTTTCTGGTTATGGTAAAATGGATACCATGAAGGTAGTAAAAGGTTTATTAAAAGGTGAACTTAATGAAATATTGGTAGGAAGCACCATACTCGTAAAAGGTACGGAAAAAGGAGTAATATCTGGAGTAGATGGAGAATATAAGATAGATATTACGGATGATTTAACGAGTAAAGATTCAGTGATATTGGAATTTATAAATATCGGTTACAAAAGTGAAGAAAGAGTAATCAATAGGGAAAGTTTTAACGAAAAGGAGGTTTTACTTCTCAATGTTGTTTTTGATGAGAGCTTGAAATTGGATGGATACAGGCCCTCAATATTTAAAAGACTTGTGTTGACTCTCAAAAGAATTTTTACCTAAAGGAATCAATTGTAGAAGTATGTTCATTGAGCATTGACAAATGTCATTATGACTGAACGATGAAGAAGTAATTTTGGCCGAAATCAACCCAGGTTTAGAATTGTATCGTATTTATATTCCTGAAGTCTGTGAGAAGCAATAATAGTTATTAAATTTTTTCTGTACTTGACTAAGTCATGCATTATTGATTGAGTTATTTCCAAACTGAGATTATTTGAAAATTCGTCCAATACCAATATATCAGGTTGTAGATATAGCGCTCTGAGAATCGTTACCAATTGTTGTTGTCCTCCTGATAATTGATTAGCCTGTAATGTTTTTCCAGCTAAAGTATTGTATAGATGTCCGTGGCGTTGTAAAAAATCAACTTTTAATTTAGCAGAGTTCATTACAAAAATGTTTTTGTCTATTGTATCATTGAATATTATTGGATTTTGATTGACTAGAACAATGTTCAATGGGTGTTCCTTATTGGACAAAAAACGGACAACTCCATCCTGAGGAGTTATCATATGGCATATTATTTTACACAATGTAGTTTTCCCAGATCCAGAGTCTCCTTTGATGAAGTTTATGCCTTTCTGAAATGTATGAGAAAGGTTTTCTAGAATGACCTTATCATTAATTTTGAAGCTGACGTTGTCCACTAAAATAGCTTTAGTATCCTTATTACTTTGAAGCTCATGATGAATAGGAACCCTTTTATTTTGATTCCTGAAAAAATCGTTCAATCTGGATAATCCAGGACTTATAGTTTTTAAATTTTTGAAATAGTCATGAATATGAGTAATTGGTTGTCTAAGGAAAAAAATCAAAGCTATTAGTGTTATCGCCGTGGAAATTTCAAATTCTAATGTAGATAACAGCACCAAGACTCCGATCGCAAATACATAATTAAAAAACTTAACCAGACTACGACTTAAAGCAATGTATTTGCTGTGGTCATCTACATTGAGAAACATTTTTTTAATATTCTTGCGGAGCACATTCAAAAAACGATCTTGTAAATTAAATTGTAAAAGATCCTTTCTAACCCTGATTATTTCCAGCAAGGTACTCGTAATTTCTACCCGGGATACAAGTAAGTCTTCGCTGCTTTTCTCTAGTCTTATATTTATGTAAAAGTTGAAAGCTATATTTAGCAATAGGAATAAGAATATGCATAAACAAATAAGCTTTGAAATGCAAAATACATATGAGATTATAATGAGAATTGCAATTCCACTATGTAGTGCTAGTTGTGAACCGAACAACAATACATTTTGAACTTTGGCAACTTCCGTTAGGAGAAGTTCTGTGAGTTCATCTTTTTTCTCGTCAATCGTTTCCTGCACAAAGACAAGAAATTTTGTAAAAATAAACTGAATCCTTGGAGTAAATTTTTTGTTTTCACTTAGTTTCAAAAAATTAAACCAATAGGTCAAGAAGGCCCAAAAACAAATAATAAAAAATACATGATATACATCAATGCTTGTCAGGGAGTAATCCAACGTTTTTTCTACAATTTCTCCTATAATAACACTAAAGTAAAGTGTTAAAAGACTGTCTAAAACGCTTAGAAAAAAGATTAAAATTATATTTCTTTTATTTGATCTGGCAAGCGCGAAGATTTCATTTAAAAATGGTCCATTCCACACAAATTCTAGTTTAAATCCATAGTTAAAACGATTGGCTTATGATCTGACAAATCCCAGCTTAGGATATCGCCTAAACAAAGATCAAGTAATTTATCTGTAAGTTCGTTGTCTACCACAAAATTATCTATAGGAACTCCATTATAAGCATTGAATAGTTGTCCTGTGGTACCCTTAAATCTAAAGGTATCTATGCAATCTGAGTCTAAGAT
>JBCCVV010000060.1:0-30397 GCA_039194925.1 Bacteroidota bacterium | reverse complement strand
TTGGCTTCAATATAATCAAGCCAAATGCTTAAACTTTACTGCGTATAGTAAGGTCTATAATCTCCTTTTTTTTATCGAAAAACTGTGTGCTTTTGCCTGAATTTTGCGGATTTCTCCATTCCAGGAGAGTGTTAAGATCAATTTTTCCGCATTTGTATCTTCAGCTAAAGGGTATAGTGAAAATCAATTAATAACGATAAAGTTACTGTGAAATGACTATTGCTATCAAATTTAATTTACAACGAATTTTACTCCTTTTTTTATTTTCAATCACCAATTTTTGCTTCTTGTTATCTCAAAGTTTTCCTTCCGACTGTAAGGAGGCTTATACACTTTGTAAGCTTGGAGATTATCATTTTTCAAACATTCAGGGAATTGGATCGGATGATGATTTACATCTGGAAAGATCTCAGATTACGGAAACCAATTCCATTTGGTTACAATTTACCGTAGAGCAGGCCGGAGATCTGGAATTCGTGCTTGTGCCTGATAATCAGGAAGATGACATTGATTTTGTCCTCTACGAAGGTGATAAATGCCACTCCAAAACCCCTCTGCGTGTAATGACTTCGGGACAAATTTTTGGAGATGCTGAATTTCAAGAATGTGTTGGACATACCGGTTTGCGTTTCAACTCCACAGACACTAAAGAGGGAGATGGATGCTTTGATGCAGATGACAATTTTCTCAAACCAGCAACTCTTCAAAGTGGGAATAGATACTATCTCTTTGTCAATAATTTTGACTCTGCCAAAGGATTCAGCATACTCCTTTCCAGTGATAATGGGTTGACGCTAAAGGATAATTGCAAAAACGATCTTTCTGAAGTCGATATCAATGCGTATCCGATCCCGGCTATGGAACTTTTAACCATTTCATCTGAAACCCAATTCAACGCCCCCGTGGCAATAATCATCTTTGATGCATCAGGAAAAGTCGCATTCAAAAATACCTACAAAAACATGATAGCACCAAAACAAATTGACGTGTCCAATTTTCCTTCCGGTGAGTATTACATCCGGATGGTCTCCGACGGATATAAAGGCCTGAAATCCATAATTAAGATCTAATTTTTATAAACCATTTGATAATTCAATTCACATCGAAATAAGCCATTTCCATAAGCGAAGTGTAAAGATTGTCTTCTTTCTAAACTTAAATAATATGAAAGTACTATTAAAAGCGATATGTCTTTTCTTATACGTTTGCTCAAGTGTTACGATTGCAAACGCCTCAGAAGAATCTAAAAAACCCGGAATTTCGAATAGTCGCGATTCGTTAACTATTGGGACAAATAGAGATTCTTTACAAACCAATGATGACACCTGGCCCATATGCCCCCAAATAGAATCATCAGATCTTATAATTCTGGATGATGAAACCTATTTGTTGAAATGGGAAAGTTCTGAGTCTCACAAAATTGAATATTATGTACAAGTGGTTGACGAAGGAGATGTGATTTCGGAAGAAAGAAACAACACCGGAATCTTCATTTTTCAGATTGAGTCCGATCGGTCTACGAAAAATGTATCCTTGAATATTACGACAAAATGTTATTATCAATTTGATAAAGAACCAATTAGCAGCGAGAGTTATCAGGTGTCGTGGTCGGAGTTGTATAAGAGAAGTGCACATTTCTGCGATGCGTATGAGCAATTGATCAATACGGATGAATTGCCTTCGTTTTTCCTATTTGATACCAAATTTCCTGTAGATGTCAATTTTAAGTTTGATATCTGTCAGGGTGATGATTGTCATAGCTACAATCACAGCATTTCGAATTCGGCGATTCTCGAAAAGCGAAGAGAAACCTATACGATAGTAAATCCAAAATTATTAACAGAGTTTGGTAATTTTTCTTGCGACTTAAGATCAGGAGGTGGAGATGAAATCTGTGCATCCATACAAGTTAAAGAGTTGGAGGCCTGTTTGTATGAAGTTGTAATTCCTGAAGGACTCTCTCCCGCATGTGATTTAACCCTGTATCCGCATCAAACAACGAATTCATTGTGCGGACATCCTACTGGTAGAATAATTGTAAACGCTGTTAATGGGAATGCACCTTACTACTATACCTGGAGTACAGGAGTGGAAGGCTGGGAAAATGACCTCAATCATTTGTTGCCGGGCTCGTATTCTGTGACAGTTACCGATATTACGGGATGTGAAGTTACGTCAAGTGCAACAATATATGAGACCACTACTGTTAATTTTCACGCGAATGGAGGCAATGGTGGATTGCAAGAATCACTCACGCTTCCTGCTGGAATGGATGTAGTTTGGGAATTTAACCCCCTCAGTGTTTCGGATCAATTGATCGTTTCCGGACAAAATTTGGATGTAAACACCGGAGCATTGACAAATCTTACTGCCGCGCAGTGCCAAAACAGCCAAAGTTGTAACTGTTCAGATGTATTTATGGGGGATTATAACAATGGAGATGCGTTGCCTATTTTGTCAGGAAGTGCAATCAAGAGCTATCCCTATGCTCAGGGAGTCGTGACTGTTCCTGCCGACGGTATTTTAAATATGGACGTCATTGGTGCCAATTGTGGTGGAAGTACAGGTTGGTCGCTGAGACTAGATTGTTTGGCCGGCAACCAAGAGATGAAACCGAATGATCCAAATGAACTTTTCTATGTGGAAATACATGAAGAAGTCGAGTCGTATATCAACGCTGGTATAATTACAAGAGAAAAATTCTTACAAGATAGTTTGACATTCTATAGCCGAACGCAACAATTTAGAAAATCGAGTTCTTCTAAAATTGCTAAATCGTCAAAATCATCGACAAGATCTGGAAATGTATTTGAGCTTGATTTCAGATGCAGTGGTTTTGTGGCGGCCCCGTATACAATTCGTGTATTAAATGAACAAACTCAACATATCATTCAATGTGATATCATCGATCAAGTAAGTTGTCCTGAATGTGAAGATGATACGGAAGGTTGTGAATACATAGATTATAAACTCGAATCAGATCCTTGGGATCCTCATTGTGATTTTTTCTGGAAAGTAGACCCTGGATTTGATGTCGAAATGGAGATTGTCAATTTTGATGGAGATGTTGTCATGCAGACGTCTGACCCTTTCGGCGAATGGGAGTTTGAAAGCTATGAGCTTTATGTTGTAAACTTTACGCTGGAGAATGATACATTATCCACGGTCTGTAGTTTTGAAATAGAATGTCCGGAACCGGATTTACCACCGATCGATGAGACTATTTGTGAATTTTTTGCCGGATTTGGTGTCAGTCTTGAAAATGAAAGTACCCTATTATTTCACTCCGATAACGATCCATCGCTCAATCAATCGCAAAATTGGGATCTTTTCCTTTCTCAGATCTCTCAGATTCATTTAGGTCTGAATTGGAAGCTTGGTCCACCATTGGGTAATCATCTTTTATTTGATGCACAAAATGGCGGGAATGCCAATCTATTTCAATTGGATCCGCAAAACATGACATTCATCTTGAGTGATTACGATATGGCTGCGGTCTGGAACAGCATTCTACAAGGAGTCACCTATAGCCCGGATCAACGTGTAATGAGGTATGGATTTATAATTACGGATATCTATGGCAATCAGACGTATTGCGAATTTGAGACAATCGTAGAATTTCCGGAAGAGGAACCTGAAGAAGACAATCCACTATGTCTCAGTTGTAAAGATGGAGTGTACGATCCTTTTGAAGATCTCGAAGGATATACACTGGGGCAGGGCGTACCTTATACCGGGAACCTGGTAGGCCAGACCGTACATATATATGGATTTCCAGTACATATTACCTCCTACAGTACCACGTTCAATACCGGGGAAGGAATTCTTTCTCTTCCATTTGAAGAATGTAAGGTTTTGGCCGTTCAACTCTCGAATCTTCAGGTCGTGGAATTGCCAATAGAAAAACGACTATGGATTGTTGATGGCGAAGTGATTCCACACGATAACTATCCGAGCAATATTCCAAACTTTAATATAGCTCCCGACTTCGAAGTAGGTGCAGAGATTTGTGTTCCTCCAAGAGCACCAAACGATGCAGATGGAGACGGAATAGATGACAACACAGGATTGGATAAATACGGATTTGGTCCGAATGGTCAGCATATGAATGGGACAAATTTTGACAACAATGGATTTGATGTGAATGGATTTTATATGGGATGTCCGAGAACAGATGATCCTGAACTAGACTGTACCCCATACAATGATGATGGATGTGATAGAGACGGTAAGGATGAAGATGGCAATCCTTGTCCAACGATCGATAGTGAACAATGGGATAATTTTGTCAATGATTACGAAGAGAGTAGCGACAGTCTTATTGCAGCTATTGTGTGTGAATATGCAAGTAATTCCAATCAGGAAATGCAAGAAAAAACAGACGAGTGCGATAGTCTAAGAACTGTGATGGACGGTTATATTGATGAAGCCGGACTCTCACAAAAAGAAATAGATTTAGTAAAGGGTCCGTCCGAAGAATATTTTAAACCTGGTATGTCAGATCGATTTACCAGTGAACCCAAGGCGCCAACTCCCGAAATAGGAGGTAGAATAGAGCTTGTTAAGAAGATCGAAAAGGTACATGTCCAACTATACCATTGCGATAAAGAGTTGCAGCCAATTGAAGATGAAGCGGGTGGTTTGAGTGATCTTTGTTCACAAAATAATACTTCCGAAATTCAATCTATTATTGATGACGCATTGGATGAATTATCCAACTTGGATAAGCAGCGATTGATGTTGGATGAAAATGCTTTCCAGGATTGGATTCAAAATCTGGTGAAGGATTACCTTAAAGAAGAACACAACATTTATATCGGTGCGGTAATGCCGCAGGGCATACCGGAATCATTTGAAATCGATCTTTTCAATAAGCCTACAAAAGTTCATTATCAAGGGTATTACAATGCAGTGGCATCTTCTTTAAATGGAGCAGATCCCGTTTCAGATATGAATATCATGGAGGCGATCGATTGGGAATACCGACAAGGATTTGAGGAAATCAATGGTGTGCCAAGAGCATACTACGTAACTCAAATCGGTAAATACAATCAGGAAAACTTCTCATCTCTTGCCGGTATGGAGCCGGTAGCGATTCAGAGCATTCAGCAAAGTTCGATTTTCAGCATTTATCTGGTCAATTTCAGATTTCATGTAAATCAACCAGCTTTGGTGGACGCATACATCGAATTGGCCGATCCAAAAAGTGATCGAAAAATATATTTCTCGGCTAAAGATATTGAGTACAACCCGAATGGAATCGAGAGTGCTACCATGGAATTGGCAACTACCATCGGTAAGTTTAAAATCTCCAACGCAGCACGTGGTACTATTTTAAAAGGCCCGGGTACATTTTTGGATTTTAATTGTAGCGGTGTGACTAAATTCGGACTTAAAGGAGAGGTAGAGTTCTGTGACAACATCATCGTGCCAATGAAGCAAATTCAAGGTAAAAATGACTATGAAAGACATGACGATCCTTATTTCAAAATGGGATTTGAAGTGGTTTTCACAGAATGGTTGGAGTTTGAAACTCAAATCACGACCAGTTCCCCATTTGCCATGGCGAAACAGGAAGATCTGATTTGGAAAGTTCCATCCTTTGTCTTTGATTTTAGCTCAAGTTCAAGTCAGTTTGCAAGTGGTTTTGACGTACCCGCTGGATTCAATTCGGAATTCTTGGAAGGCGGTTCACTCGGTGATGGTTGGAAAGGATTTTATTGCCCGTCGTTAACTGCGGTCTTGCCGGCCATAACCAAAAGCACAGCCGGAGATCGATTTGATGCCCTCAATGTTAAAAATCTGCTCATAGATGGGCACGGAGTAACGTGTTCGGCAGAAGTGAGTACCCAGATTCTGGGTTTGGGACAGCCTAATATGAAATCTGCAAGCGAGTCATCAGGATGGTCACTTTCTATTGACTACTTCAGACTGGATGCAGTACAAAACTTTATTGTTGGTGGTGGTTTGAGAGGACAGATTCTTACTTCACTCTTTAAAGATGATTCTCAAAGTGCGTTGGATTACACTGCTGTCATATTGCCAGGTCAGAAATATAAGTTCTCTATTTCTCCTAAAGTCGATCTTGAGGTTCCGTTGCTTGTAGCGACAGCCGAGATTAAAAGTGCAGCCATAGATGTTACCTATGATGCAGCAACGGAAGCCTTCGAAGCACAAGCGAAATTTAATGGTAACATTAAAGTGGACAATAACTTGGCGGGAGCTTCTCTTCCTTATTTGAAGTTTAGCAATCTGACGGTTATGAATAAGGCACCGTATATCAGTGGTGGAAAATGGGAACTGAAAAGTAATTCCGGATCAGGAGGTAACTCCAACAACGACGATGATGGAAGTTACAAAGGGTTTAATTTCTCATTGGAAAATCTAAAATTTGAAGAATGTGAGGGTGGACCGGTATTGTCGACTACCATCAATGTAGGATTTGGATTTAATGGTAATAACAATGGCGGTGGCCAGGGCGAAACACCAAATTCAAACTTGAATATCGCCGGTGATTTTGGATTACGTGGAAAGTTTGAACCCAATAACATCGGATTGCAGATGTTTAAGTTTGAGAGTGCTTTCTTAAATGGCCTATGCATCAACGGTAATATTGGAGAAGCCGTCAAAGATATAGAGGTGAAACTGTGTTGGGATGATAACAATCCTGCTTATGGAGATACCTTCTATGGAAGCGGTAAAGCGAAAATCATGAATTTTGGAGAAGTAGGAGTAGCAGCGCAATTTGGAAAGAAGGACGGTGAAAAATATTTCTTCATCGATGCATTTGCTGAAATACCTACAGTACCTATCGGAGGACCAATTGGAATAAATATGATTGGAGCCGGTGTAAGCAACAATATGAAAATTAAGAATGATGCCTCCGGAGGTGGAACTCCACCAGAAGTGCCTGCGGCAGAAGTGTGCTCACCACCGTCTTGTGCAGCTAATTTTGGACAAACTTATACTGGGTTTACCTATGAATTTGATGCGTCGAAGGCGCTGGCAATGAGACTGTCCGTCGGTTTTGGAATGACTACACCACCGAATGACTTTATTGAAGGATCAGCAGGACTCGATGTTACGTTCAACGATGGTGGAGGTATTGATCGATTAGGATTTTTTGGGGAGGCAACCATATTGGCTAATTTCCCTGATAAACTAGGAAAGGTAGTTTCTTTCATCAATGAATCTCCAGTAAGTAAGCTGGATTTGGTTGACCTTAATACAGATCCTTTGGATATGAGCGGTGCAAAACCTCAATTTTCCTCTCCAATGCCGATCATGGCCAGAGTAGAAGGAAGCTGGGACTTTGGAACTAATATCTTCGAACTGAAAGCAGGTACATTTCTGGATTGGGGTGTATTAAGAGGTGCGGGTGTTGACAATGCACTCACCCAGGGCAGGATTTACATTAGTCCTGATGAATGGAATGTCAGTTTAGGTACGCCAAGTAATCCAAGTGGAGTACTATTTGATTTGGGGATCGTAAGCGCAAGTTTCAAAACCTACTTTATGGCGGGTAACCCATTATCCGAGCCGTGGGAACCCTATCTTCCACAAAAAGTAAGTGATTTCTTTGGAGGAAATACGGATTTTGACTTCTTAGAGACAATGCCTGCAAGTGGTGCTGGATTTGCCTTTGGTGTTCACTTTGCAGCCGGGTTTAATGTTAGTGTTCCAATATTGGGTAGTGCGTATGCCGACCTCATGGCTGGTATCGATGTGGCCATGGTCAATGGAATTAAGTGCAACGGAAATCCAATCGGATTTGGAAGCGGTTGGTATGCCATGGGACAAGCTTATCTGTATGCAGGTGCTGGATTGAGAATATTGGGAGTAGATTTGATCAAAGGTGAAGCTGGTATCCTGATGAATGCAGGATTGACGCAACCGTCATTCTTTAACGGAAGATTGAAAGTAAGTGGGAAGTTTGGTGTATGGCCACTAAGATTTACGATTAGCGGTGAAATTGATGTAGAATTAGGGAATGAACCAAGTTGTGATTGGTATGTGTACGATCCGGGACAGGCATTGGAAGTGCTTGGAGAGATTAGTATTGTAGAAAATACGATACCCGCAACAGGATCCAAAGATATTGCAACAAGTCTTCCTGAGTATATTATCAACTACGCCCTGCCGATGGGTGAAGTATTGGAACTTGTATATGAGGATACTCTTGCAAACGGTACAATTGAGGATAAAACGGTACAGTATAAAGTTGACATCAGTAGAGTGGAAATCATATCTACAAAATCAGGTGTGATAAGAGATGTCAATCCTACCGATGATGATGATATCGATATCATCCCAATTTACAGTACGTTTCCATCGGATGATTCTGTGGTTGTAAAAATCACATACAACGTCAATATGCAAATTCCTGAAAGCGATGAATTTGTAGAAGTATTGGTAGGTGAAGTGCTGGAGTACAATTTTACAACTGGACCTTTGGCTTTGCGTTTCGAACCGGATAATATTCACTATACATGGCCGCACAATGGAATGGATAATTTCCATTTGGATCACAGATTGAGTTACGGTGGAGCACGTAAAGGATTGGTGAGTTTCCTTAAAAGATTCCCTTGGGAAGTATTCGAAACTCCGGGTATCCAGGTAAGATCTGCTATTTATCAAGGAAGCAGTTCAGAGCCCGTATTTGATTCGCAGATCGATCCCAACCAATACTTTGATGTTGAAGGTGATCCAACGAATGCGGGAGCTATCTACTATGATCTTCCCAATGATTTGGCCTTAGGTACCAACTACAAGGTATCTATTTACGCCAAACACGATACGAGTGAAGTACATATCGAGTTGATGGACCCGATCCATTTCCGAACCAGTCTCTACTATAACATGGAAGAAAAATTTGCGCAGCCGGATTCCATGTACTATGTCGAAGCAAGTCCAAGAATCGGCGCAGAACTTGTCGATGGCGTAGTCCAAACGTATGTATGCGGATTTGAATATAATTTGATCAGCAATGACAATGCGGAAGAGAGTTGGGATGCCTGGGATGCGAAATATATGAAGTTTGCTCCACTCTGCGATTGGGATCCAAGTAGATCCAGACCAAAAATCAACAGTACAAACTTTGTTGATTGCGAATTTACGCAGATAGACGAACCGCCAAGTTGGAATCAAGCGGAGGCCTACGCAATGACTTCAGTAAGAGATGTATTGACAGTGCCCAGTTCATCGAATTTGACCAACACAAATACGAGCACCACCAGAATCGAAACGGGCATTACGAATGCATCAATTAATGAGGTGTATTTCACCTACAAAGCATTCGAGTCGCTTCACTTTAAATGGGGAGGATTCTTGTTGAAGTACTGTGATTAAGAAAAAGTTTGAACATTAAAATCTAAAACAATGAACTTATTAAAATATATACTGGTGCTTTCAGTTGCCTTTATGCAGTCGGAACTATATTCCGCGCCAGCTGTAAATGCTCCTATTTGCGAAGATTTGCCAGATTTGGATGCACCACAACCTTATCCGATTATAGGATGGAATGAATTCGATCTGGGAAATGACAATGGGCTGGAAGCGGATGGAGAGCTGAGTTTTACACTAATTTCTATGGTAGACCGAAATAATGTGGCTATTGGGCTGGATAAAGATCCACAAGCCGCAACCCATTATGGTACGATTGATTTTGCTTTCTACTTTATTCACAATAGTACTGGAAGCAACATCGTAAGAGTCTACGAAAACGGTGTAAATCAAGGGACACTTGTGAGTACACCAAATTCCATTGATGGATATACGTTTTCGATAAAGAGAACGAATGGTGTAGTAGAGTATTATATGAATGATGTACTGGAATTTACCAGCACAATCAATTCTACCAGCCATCTTTACTATGACAATGCGTGTAAACAAAAAACAGCTGTATCGGTCTTCGAAGCACGACAAATTAAGCTTTGTGTGCCCGGACCTCCAGATGCTTCAACGATAAAAGTCAATTCTGCTTACGTAAATAATAAGGTAAGATTACGATGGATGACCACCGATATGACGATGTGGGAACATGCAATGAAAGTAGGGTATACCATCGAAAGAATTACAGTTGCAGTGAATGGTACTTACCTTTCCAAGAATGAAAGAGCTGCATCTTATGTAGTGTTGGCATCAGGCTATCTACCCAAATCACAGACGGAAATGGAGGCAGCGACCAGTAATCCAAATGAAGGAACGCTTGCACACCAGTTGATGGGCGATCAAAACACTGAGGATTCAATCATGGGGGTTGGTGCCGGAGAACAAAGTCTGGCGAAGGCTGTGCAACAAAAGAAGATGAGGGATATGAGATATTTTGCCTCTCATGTACTTGCGGAAAAAAGTTTTGAGATGGCTTGCGCTATGGGCATGGCCTATGAAGACGACACCATTGACCCCAACAAGCAATATGCCTACATCATTACGTTAACCGAACCTTTAAATTAATCGCTATGAATTTTCAATTAATATCAATAAAAGGGTTTCAATATTTAGAAATGAATTCAACTAATATTTCTGCGAAAGCAATAAAGTCCTTGTGTTTTTTGCTGGTACTTTTTTCATTCTCTTCCGTAACTGCACAGTTTGATCCGGATGATGAACGATACAATGTATTTGGGCAAACGGTTGTAAAAACAGATTCTACCTTAAGCATCCCACCCGTTGAGATATTGTCTACAGAAAGTGGAAATGGAACAATTAATATTCTGATCAATGAGAATATTCATAAAAATTTCTATTCCAGTTATTACATAGAACGATCAACGGATGGTGTGAACTTTACCCAACTGAATACAGAGCCATTTTTCTTCGTTGGGCCAAATGAAGATGATATCAATAAACTTGACCCGAATGCAGAAGATAATTTGAGAATGGCGGAAATTAGAAGCGCAGTATATACAGATTCAGTTGCGGATCAATCCATTTATTATTATCGGGTAATTGGAACCAATAATCTTGGTCAGATGAGTGAACCATCATTTGTTGTTGAGGCAAAGGCTTTGGCGCCCAAGCTTAATTTTACCATGCACCTGGATACACTTGTTTATGATGCAAATAGCGATGATGTTACGATCTTCTTTCCAACTTATCCGGATAGTATAAAATCGAACCTTATTGGCTATCAAATGTATCGTTCGGTATTTCATGACGGACCTTTTGATCCTTTGAATACGGAAATTGTTCCAATGACAGCCGCTTCCTACACCGATATTGATCCGATGCCTACGGGATATTATGTGGCCATTACCTGGGATACAGAAGGCAATGAGTATAGAACATATTCTTATCTTATCCAACTGCCTGACGAATCAGCTCCTCCGGTTCCAGTCATGGTAAAAGCAGAGTATATCGAGGACGAAAAAGTAAAAATTACATGGGATGAAGTGTATGCCAAAGATTTGAAAGGGTATTATGTATACTTTGCCAATGGTGAAAATGGAGAATACAATCCAATCAATACATCTCCGCATAAAGGAACAGAAATGGAACATGAATTTAAGGTCGGAATGGAAATTGACAGTATCTTTTTCAAGGTGACGGCGATTGACAATCGAGGGAATAGCTCACCATCATCCGCGCCAATGGGCATCAGAAGACCGGGTAAATTTGGTGCTACAAATCCGGTCATTCATTCCATTACGCCATACACCGGTGGCAAAGGGGTAGTAATTGCTTATAGCTTTAGTCCCGATAAGGATGTGAAATTTCATAAACTGGAGAGAAGAAGCGCCAGTAATGCTACATGGATGGAAGTCGCTCGTCTTGATCCTGATAGTCAATTAAGTTTTACCGCGGCACCTAATGATCCGGACCAGCATCTTTTTATTGATAGCACCTACATAAGAAATGAAGGTTTGGAATACAGATTAATGGTTACGGATTTGGATGACATGGTAACGGGTTCTGAAGTTGTGGAAGCATTTCCGATCAATAGCATGGCCGACGGATATATTAATGATTTTAAATTGGAGAAGAAATCAGTACCAGCGCCTCTTCCTCCGCTGTCTCCGTTTCAAACGCAAACAGGAAATCAACTTCCGACTCAGATGAATCATACCGTTAGGCTTTCTTGGATTTATGATGATTCACCGAGGTTGGATGGATTTACCATATACCGGGGGGTAACGGGCGGTCAATTGATTGAATACCGAACTGTACCAAAAGATGATCTTGAGATCGAATCGGCAAGTGGTGGAAAGTTCAAGTTCTATTTCTCAGATTCTTCTCTTATAGGAAATAAGAGATATCTGTACAAGGTAATGGCCCGACACCTTGATGGGACGACATCACACATGAGTAATGCAATTAGTGTGAAGGTCAAGTAGCAGGTGTTTTTTGATTTAAATCTGATCAATCAGAATTCTAAAATTATTCGAAGTCTTTTTTACTGTGAAGATGCACGGTAGAGTAACAGACTGTCATAAACGAACCTAAAAAAAAGAAAGACATGGATTACATCAAACATTGTTTAAGAGGGAACTTGCTCTTGCTCTTGATGCTAATTGGATTCAATACATCAAATGCACAAACTTGCTTTGAGAATTTGGGTGAGGTATCGGGTGTTGATATGGCTCTTTATACTCCAGAGTTGAATACAGCTGCCTGTGAATTGATAGAGACTCTACCTACCAATTATCAATCCCAGTTCAAGGTATTTGATTTTGGATTCTACGCTTTGGAGAGTTCTATGGACTCCGATATCAATGAATTGTGGGCAGATGCCATCACTTTGGCACAAGGCAAATCAACGTATTATCTGTTGATAGGAAAGGTGTCGGGAGAATCCGGAATTTATTTCGACTACTTGGTTGATCTCAAATTGCCACCCATTTTTGATCCGGATTGTGCGGATATCGTAACACGAAAGGTTGCGGAGATCCAGACAATCATGAAATCTCAGAATCATCCGTTGGACTTTGTGCAAAATGAGAAGGCGGCCATGGAGAGCCTGCACAATGTTGGAAACTGTGAGATTTGTGACGATGGTATTGATAATGATGGAGATGGATTTGTGGATTGCGATGATTTTGATTGTTTGTATTTGCAGATTTCATCTCAGCTGAGGGATCGTAAGAATGGAACCACAACGAGATCAAGTTGTACGCCGTTGAGTACTGATGAGTTGGATATATTCGAAAACAACGAGGAATATATCGTTTCATGGGGCTATGAGAGTTCTGCAGATGTAATGGAGGAAATTGCTGCGGTGGGCATAGGGTCGTGTTTGGGAGCGGCGTTGATATCAGTGGCAATTGATTACACCGCCTATTATATCGAAGATTATCTGACCAAGCCCGAATATCCGGATTTTTGGTCGGTTGCAGCTGTAGATTCGGTCTTCTCAAATCATAAATTCTCGATTATTGGAAATGCATTGGTAAACTGTGTTGAAGGGGCCTTTCCAATAACAGACAGAATAAAAAGATACATAGACTACGCCTTTGCAGCCGCGGGGGCATTTATAGATGTATTTGAATCAGAATGGAACAAGTATAAGGATGGTCCATACTCCAAATTGGAAATTCTGCGGGACAAGATAAATTGGGGTGTGGTATTGCTGAAGGGATCTATTGGTACCTTTATTAATATGGCCTTAAACGAGAAGGTCCAGCAAATAACTCCCCATGTTATGCATCTTTGGAATACAAACATGGGGCTTCTGGTTGCCAAAGTGGATAAACAATTCAAAAGTTTCTGGCAAAAATTTCAGACTACATTTAATCTGAATCCACCGAGTGGAGCCTTAAGTACCATCCGAACATTACTCGCAAAGATACCATCGAATAAATGGTTTTCATTTTTTGGAGATTTTGGGAATTCCTTGACAAAATTAAAATGGTTTGTAGACGATACCACCAAAAAATTAAACGCATGGCTCAAAGTCAAACCTCACCCAAATAGGGTGAATACAAATGTATTGGGGCGTCGGGTTGAGTTCGATGACTTACCGCCGCAATGGAGAAAAGAAAATCCTTATACGAACCAGGAAATGTTTGATAATGATTCAGGCGGATTTGTGGCTTCGCATACAGGACATAATGACTATCAGCACGAGTATGAAATGGCTGAGGCCATAGCGAAAAGTGGTAAAGGTGTAAAATTACGAGACGAAAGTACTCCAGACCCCAATTTTGGAAATAAGACTCCGGATGCTGAGATAGATGGAGTAGTTCATGATTTCAAAACTTTCAATTCTCCAAACAATGTAAATGGTAAGGTATATAATCACGTAATTTCTGCTGGTTCGAGGAGTAATGCGCCTGGTGTAACCTTTAATCTCCAGGGAAATTCTGCTACATTAGCATCTGTAAATCAGGGATTGGATGATGTGCGCTTATATATTCAAAACAATGGTGTTCCCAGCGGAATGGCCGAACACATTGGACTTGTTTACGCCGACGGAACAACTAAATTTTTAACAAAATTTGAGGTTATAAATGGAGCCTATTTTTGATGATATTAGATTTAATAGCAATAAAAAGATCATAACGGACAGTTCGGTGTTTTGCGATGCAACAAGCTGTTTTTTTGCTCAGCCAAAGAACAGGACATTAGAAAATGCATATTATCATTTCGGTTTGGTGTTTGATTCGTTGCATTTCGAACAGAACGAAAAATGGCGAAGTGATTTGTACACACCGATAAAAGATCTTTTTCCAAATGTAATTGATCCAGAACTCCTCCTCGCCGCACAAATGGGGAAAGATGATGAGTATTATTACGATGAAGATGAGGCGGATAAATATGACCCTTATTATTGGCGTATAATTAAGGCAAAAGAATTTAAACGGGAAGATTGGGCATTTTTTATGTTCCTTGGCAATATTCAGGGGATATTAAATGGGCGAAGGATTACCTTGGAACGATTTAACCAATATTTAGATCTGTTTCCTACCG
This sequence comes from Bacteroidota bacterium, assembly GCA_039194925.1. Lineage (GTDB taxonomy): Bacteria > Bacteroidota > Bacteroidia > Chitinophagales > Saprospiraceae > CAJXUU01. The sequence goes on along the minus strand of JBCCVV010000060.1, from coordinate 15,490 downwards.
TTTTCCTTGAAAAAAACAAAAGTAGACTACAGTATAATCTGAATTTTTTTGATGAATTGGGTTACTTTTTTAAGATTGGGGATGCTCTTGAAGTTGTTCAGAGCTCGAATCCAGTTTATCCGGAAATAAATGCTTGGTCCGATGAGATGAACCATTAGATTTTATTTACAAAGAATAAATGTTAAGCTGATTAACAATGGATTAGATAGAAGGTGTTGGGTTGTTACCTTTTTTGGAATTGCTTCTCATCTCTTAAATTATTATTTCAAAGGATAACGATTTAGTCCTTTTGCGCTATAAGATATTGATCAAAACCTGTAGGTCAAAAGCACAAACCTATTGACTATAGAGTATTAAAAAACCAATTTTTAATAAACCAAAAAAGAAAAACATGAACTACGTCATAAACCTGATTAAGGGAGCATCACTTTTACTTTTGCTGATCTTGGTTTCCACTTCTTCAAAGGCTCAAACTTGTTTTGAGAATTTGGGTGAGGCAAGTGGTATAGATGCGGCGGTAATTGAGGCAGAAATGGATAGTGCAGCTTGTGCCTTCATACAGACTTACCCAGTGCAACATCAAAATAATATCAAGATTTATGATTTTGGATTTTATGCACATAATGAAGTATTTGAAGATGACATAGAAACCCAATGGTCCAGTATTACCTCCCAGGTGAGTGCCATGTCGACGTACTATGTCATTGTTGGTAAAATAACCGGGCAAAATGGAATTTACCATAAGGCAAAAGTAGCATTTCATCTTCCTTTGGATCAGAGCACGGATTGTCTGGAAGAGGGAAGCAACTATGATTTGGCAGAGACGATCATGAATTTTAATTTATCTCCTATAACCTATGTGGATAATTACCAGGCGTTGTTGTACTATTTTAAAAGTTCGGGAGGTTGCGAGGATTGTACCAATGGGGTGGATGACGATGGCGATGGGTTTATGGATTGTGAAGATATTGACTGTTTCGCCCATCTGTATTCGGTGAAAGGAGATACCAAGAGCAGTACCAGAAACTCATGTAATCCGGCGTGCATGGATATTTCCGAGGAAGATTTAAAAGCTCAGTTGGATGAGAAAATTGAGGCACGTTTACTTGAATTGGAAACAGAAGGCTTTTGGGATCAATTGGACAAAATATACGATTTTATCCATTGTGATGGTGAGGATGATTGGGCACCCAAAAAACCGAATGGCGTCATACCAGAATGTTTATGGAATAATTCAGATGGTACGCCGGGAAGCGCATTTTTAAGTGGTTTTATCGATGGCTGCTCGAATGAAATTAAATCGCTGATTGATTTTATTAAGGAATTTGAGTCGAAATCAGAGATGTTGATAAATTATACCTCTGGAGCCTTGTTGGCTTATGGGTATGGATGTCAGGAATATTGGGATATACAAAAACAATGCGGCACCGATTTTACAGAAGATGACCTGAAGGAACTGATTCATAAGAAAATGAAGGAGCTTGAAATAAAAGGGCAGGACAGTTGGTTTGGCGAATGGGGAGAGCTCGATTTGAAAGAAGGGCTTATACCTCAATTGATTATTGGTTGTAAGTTTAAAAAACAGATTGATGATCTAATTGAGGTCATTGATATTTATGAATTGGCACCCATCGTTGGAGCTAAAATTCAGGAATATGTAAGCGACCTGAGTAGCGAAGATCTGGACGCATGGTATGAGTTTGGTTATAATTCAGTGATCGTTGCCGAAATTTTGGTGGGTTATGGAATTAAGAAGATTGCCGATTTGAGCAAATTTGTTACTGCGTTAAAAAATTCTCCTTCCAAGTTTGTATCCAAGTTTTGTGATCTTGGAAGAGGGTGTTTTGTAGAGGGTACTCCGGTTATGGTAATGGGGAATGAATATTGGAATACCGATTATACCAATCAGTTTTATGATGGCCAAATTGCAGGTCCCCATATGATGTCAGTACCCATTCAGGAGGTGCAATTATTGGATTATGTTGTTGCACACAAGAGCATCAATTTAGATCATGGACTACTTGCAAGCACAGATGATCATTTGTTTTACAATATGGCTCAGGAAGATTTTCTTACTTCAGACCAACAACGCCTACGCGATAAATACGAATTAAATGATACCGATTGGAATGAGGTGGTTTTCCATGAAATGAATGGGAACACAATTGCGAAATTTGCCTTACACATAGATTGGATTATACAAAACCAGTATGCTGTTGAAAATATCGTAAAGCTCCAACTTCCGGAACAGGGCGTAGATGGATTTTTTAAAGTTGTGTCAATCAAACACATCTTACCTCAAAAGAAACCTGAACTTTCGCCTGAAGATTCAGAATATGATTTTAGACCTGTAACGGCATTGATTTCTCATCCTTCTGATGATGTTTATCAAATTGAGTTTGAAAATGGGGATGTATTGGGAGTTACATATTTACATCCTATCTATTCGCTGTCTATCAATGGGTGGAAATTGGCAGGACAATTACACATAGGCGAGAAAGTGTTGACTATCTCTGGAGAAACTCAAGTTGCCAGCAAATTCAAAAAAGAAGGCACAGAAACCGTTTACAATTTAGAAATAAAGGATCTGCACAATTTTCTGGTTGGAGAAAGTGGTATTGTGGTACACAACAATTACGGTCTGATACAATCTGTTATCGATGGGATATTTAATGCAACAAGTCAATTTCACAGTTATGGAAAGTGCAAGGAATTTGCCAATGCTCTTCGAGTTTTCTTTAAAAACAACAATGTTGCGAATCCAAAAATGTATGTTTGCAGACTGTATGATGCGAATGGTAGCAGAGCCAATTTGCAGCTTTGGCACAATGGACAAAAAGTCGCAGATAATGGACTTCACGTATTTACACCTGCAAATGGAAAGATTTACGATAATATGCAGCCGAATGGAATGGACGCAGGAGAATACATGAAACAATTCGAATATCCGGTTCATTTGGAAATGAGAATTGACGAAGTCTTACCGGATGAAGACATTTTTACAATATTCTAATGAGAGATTCTAAACTTGCGAATTACCTGGAGTGGATTAGAAATGATAATTCTAATTTTAGAGAAGTTTCTAATGTTTTGGAATTACATTACTTCTTACTTGGATATCAAATTTCGGAAAGTGATAATATTGTTTTAAATGGGGAAGGCAATTGGATTGGTGATTTTATGACTTTTTGTGAACTTGAACTGACCAGGGAGTTACAGATGCAAGAAGGTTTGGAGAACGTAGCTTTAGGATCGAATTATGCAATTTATATACACAATAATTCAGAGTCCAATGAGTCAGGCCTTCAAAAAATATTTCAGTTATTGGATAAATTTTGGAGTAGTGCGTGCTGAATAATTGAGATCAGGACGCTCAGGAGATTTTGAATGGTTATGCTCTCTAAGGCACATTAGCGCCTAGAACTTAACATCAATATCAAATCGAATTCTTTGGCCGGTTTCTTTTGCCGTGCCATATGGGATTATTTGCTCAACAATGTAGTATTTAGACACCAAAAAGATCTTTTTTGTTAAAGCATATTTAACCACAAATTCGGCTCCTCGCATATTACTAAGTCTACCATCTGGTGAATTATTGGATGAATAATCCCATCGTGCCCAATCATTCTGAGCCATGTAATCCAAATTGGCAAAACGTTCCAGATAAGCATACGTGACTTTGAACTGCCATTCGTTTTTGGATGTTAAATTACCGTATTGTATTCCAATGGTGTAGCCCGTTTTTTGATTGTTTAGGTCCGATGATATATTGGTATTATCGTACTTCTCAAGGTTTTGGTAAAAATCAAAATCAATGGCTAGAGCTCTGCTTTTTAAAAAAATTGCTTTCATCCCCCAATGAGCAATTGTGTAATTCAACAAGAAAGTATGTTCTCCATCCGGTATGTTGGGGATGTTTCTAAAGATGTAAATGGAAGGAAAAATGTTAACTCTTTTGTTTCGCGTGGAGACTGAAGTCTGAAACCCTTGAAAATAGGCATCCTGTGTAAAAGATCCGTCATTTGAGGAGAGGATAAAATGTCCTCCGGTGAGCTTCGCCTTATCGATAAATCCAAAATTTAGATGAAATGACCTTTCCAGCATGACCCCTTCCGGGAATATATTGTCACTCCAGAAGAGCTCGTTGTTCTTTTCGAAAGGATAGGAATTTTTCCCCATCCAAAGTCTGTAGTTATTTTGCTCAATCTGAAAAAACACTTTTTCAAAACCCATTGGAAGAGTGCCAAATTCTTTTAGGCCCTTTCCCAGCGTGAGTTGCGGGTCTTGCTGTTTGTTTGGGTCACCCGTACGTACTCTAAGGCCAAAAGAATACCAAGCCTTTTTGTAGGTCGCCCCTATCCGAAATCTGTACCGCAACCTAGATCGATCCTCTCTGTACGTGCCATCTGATTTCCGTGAATCCCAATCCTGTTCTGCCCGAAAGCGAAAATCCATTTCAAATTCTATGTTGGAAAGAACTGAATCCAATTGTGCATGGAGGTGCATAGACCATGCAAACAAGAAAAAGCATAAAATCAATCTGGATTTCATCTGTGGGTGCCTACATTTATGTAAAATTAGGAAAATCGAAATCAACTTTTATTTCCAGATTTATTTTAGAAGGATTCCAATTTGAGACCTGTTTGAAAAGTGTTTTGAACAAGGACAATACGTTCAATGGGTAGTGTCTACGAGACGATGTTATGTGATGGGAATCTATTGCAGAAATTCAATTAAGGGAGTCTAATAAAAATGGGATACTGTACACTTACAAGTATCCTGCCTGCCTGTAATACGCTACTTTCGAGAAGCTGGTAATTTCGTTCAAAGGGATGTTCGAACGATTTGACTGAGCAAGGATACCCTTACCTAAAAGTACTATCAATTGCTTTTTTAATGAATTTGTTGTATTTTAAATAAATATGCATCATGGTATAATCCTTCTGATGACCCAACTCCCACTGATTTCTAAATAGCAATTAATTATCTATTAGATGAATTGAGTATAGCTGATTTTCTGATAGACATTATTAACCATAAAAACCTGTAGCTATGAAGAATTTTAACCTTTATGGAAAAATTACACGATTTTCCAATTGTTACACCCATTACAATTTACGCTGTTATCTCCTTTTATTTTTGACATTTGCACTTTTCATTCCAATGAGTGTAAATGCACAACGCGACATTAAAAAAACCAAGGAGCAATTACGATTCGAACATAGAATGGATAAATTCATTCAGAATTATGTTGAAGATCCTGATGTGCTTGAAGAGATTAAGAATAAACCTCATGACTGTCATGATCACGGCCCCATATCTCCTCAGCATATTCTGAGTATAGCCGAAGCCAGAGGAAAACAAAGTTTCATCCTTTCGAATCATGAAGAGTACAGAGATGTGTACTTTGGCAAAAAGGCAACTACCCGTGGTTCTGAGGATACGCTAGTATGTGACAATGGTGGTTTTGAAGATGATTTCGACTATTACAGAGGTTACATTACCACCTATGATTTTGGAAGTGATAGTTGCAAGGCCTATGATTCGATAGGTGTTCCGTCGACATTTGTTGAGACTACGCTGCCCTTATCAAACAGATTTCAAATCGTTACTTCCGGTACAGATCCCGTTATGGGAATCAATAGAGTGAAGTTTGGATCGAAGGCGTTAAGACTCAATCGAAATGTTGGTCATATTAATGGATGCAGTGGGAATTTTGGAGTGGACAGACTCGAAAAAAGATTCCTTGTGACAGATTCCACTAGACAATTCACGTTATGGTATGCAGTGGCGCTGGAAAATCCGTCCAGTCATAATGATAAACAGCCATTTTTATCCATAGAGTGTGATTTGGATCCAGCCAATTCCATGTGTTTCGAGGCAGATGTAGTAATGTGTGAGCAATATGTTCAAAGTACTTGCCCGTATGATAGCGTGGATATTTTGACATGGACTTGCCATCGATTTAATATACCTGAAAACGAAGTGGGCAATATCGCCACGTTGGAAATAACCATGGCCGATTGCGGACTAGGTGGTCATTTTGGATTTGCCTATATCGATGGTTTTTGTGAGGATTGTTCGGGAAGCGCCCTGGGATCGGCTACCTTATCCGATATGAAATATGATGGAAGTGTGGGTATTAAATACTGTGAGTCCACGGATTTAACTGTATGTGGAGCGTATACTTTACCTACTTTGTGCGATGAAACATATACGTTGGATAGCATTACGATAGATGGGTTTTCAATTGACAATTTGACCATTGATACTACAAAAAAAGTATTTTGCTTTGAACTGGATACGACAGAATTTTTATCGCCTTTATGTGATGAGTTATTTGTGAATATTTATTTTTCAACGAGCACTGAATCCTTACCTGTACAAGTGAGCAATGCGATAGAGATATGCAAAGAAGATTTTGCTGTTCCAAACATAGGAGTCACAGTAGGAGATTGCAATGATAACGACACACCTATAGACTTTTCAGACGATTATTATTGGGTTGATATAACTGTATCCAGTACGTTTGGGCTGGATTGGGAAATTTCGAAACTGCTTACTGATCCTTATCCAAATGAATCTGGGGCCACTGTCCTAACCTCTGGTTCTGGTGATACGACAATTACATTAGGACCATTTTATATTCTGGATGGAGACTGGTATCTGGATATCGAATATCCGAATTGTGATGATTCTAAATTGGTAGAAGCACCCGACTATTGTTCTGGTTGTGATGAGTTCTATGAAATGGTAATTGACAACGTTTTATGCGATGACAGTGGATCGCCTACTCCAACCGACGACGAATGGTCATTTGATATTTATGTGCCTGGAAGTTCTCTGGATGAGTATTCGATAACAGGAGATGGAGGAATAAGTGAAAGTGGATTGGCCAAAGGAAGCACGCACACCGTTAATGTACCAAGTTTTAATGTGGAATGCTATGATATTACAATTTCCATAGATCAAGCCATGCCTCGCTGTGAAGTTGAAGGTGTCATTTGTCCTCCAAAACCATGTTCTGATGCAACCAATTGTAAAGTGGAAGCATACATAAATACGATTTCTTGTGACGAATCTGCAGGAGAACATTATATCACGATTGATGTGAGTGGATATGGACCTTATCATTGCTACGAAAGCACGGATCCTTCAGATCCCAATAATTCATCAAATATCAACAATGAAACCGGCTCATTGAGTCTGGGACTTAATGAATTAGGACCATTTGATGCAACGGTTTCTATCCAGGTATACACTTGTGATACACCAAGTGCGTGTAACACTAGCAATTGTCAACCTGCAGATTGTTATAAATTGCTTTATGTTGAAACACCGGATTGCAGTGACAAATCATTCCCATCAAAAAGACTTTCAAAAGGTGAAAATTCTCTGGATGAATTCTTGGTTTATCCGAACCCTTCAGATAACAATACGATCTATATTCAATCACCCATTGAATCAAAATTTGCCATCTATGATATCAATGGATTGATGATAAAGACATTTAATGTGAAAAAGGGACTTTCAACATTATATGCACCTTTAGCACCGGGAGTATATATTATTGTAAGCGAAAACAGACAGATGAAGCCTGCGAAGTACATAAGACTTTAAACTTAAATTGAACCTGCCAGCATAAAACTGGCAGGTTTTTCTTATTTTTAAATAGTTTATGTTGAGGATCACCATTTCATTTGTAACTGCTTTTTGTTATTCAATTTGTCTTCTTAGTCAAAGTTGTGCGGTAGAGGATTCGGTTACATGCGTTAGTACGACTGAGTTCTCATCTAAGGATTTTTCAATTGAAGAAAGATGGAAGAGCGATGGAATTATTACGGCATTGGGCGTGCCATATTTTATAGACATTGATCAGGATTGTATCCCAGAGGTTATAACGATTGGAAGTGGGCACAAAGATATAGTTATCCTTGACTCAAGGGATGGTTCGACCAAAGCCATTATCGAGACGGTGTTTTTTCAACATTCGGATTGCCCATTGGCGGTAGCTGACGTGGACAATGATGGAGTTGTCGAGATCATTGGTACTACCAGTGACGCAGATGACAACTTACCTCATCAAGAAAATAGGCTTATTTGTTATAATACCAATGGGGAATTAGAATGGATTACGGAAAGACTTTCTAATTGGCACACCAATGGTTTTTACGCAGCTCCCGGCCTGGCTGACTTTAATCAGGATGGAATAGCAGAGGTATATATTTATGACGAGATTTTCAACGCCCAAACAGGAGAAAAATTAATTGATGGGGCCAGCAACGGAATTGGTTTAGGTCTTAATAATTTTTCAAAAAGGTCATCTGTCATTGCTGCAAATTTGGATGATGATCCTTCGAATCTGGAACTTGCTGCCGGATATTCGATTTATAAAATATCTATTAATAACACCGATGGTGAAACGGGAAATTCAATGACTCCCTTAAATTTAACCATTGATGGAGAGCGGGTTGATGGATTTACTTCTGTTTGCGATGTTAATAATGATGGGCAATTGGATGCGGTAGTAGGAACAACATTATCACCTGACTTCAATATTTTTCTTTACACGCTGGTGGGAAATGTACCTACCGAATTGGCTCGAATCAGAGTAGATGACTTCATAAGCATTAGTTTGATCACATGTAAATTTAATGAAGTGGAAAACTGTACATATTTTTATTTCAGTGGGGGAAATAAATTGTATAAGTATAAATATGAAGTCGGAAGCAGTATTATTTCTAAATGCTGGGATGTTTTAATAAATGACGGTAGTTCGGCAACGAGAGCTGTTTTATTTGATCTAAATAATGATGGTGTTGAAGAAGTTATTTATAGAGATGGTGACGGACTTAGCATATTTTCGGATATAAATAATACACCTGAATTAATTTTCTTCGCTTCATGTGAGTCAGCATCACATACAGAATATCCTGTTGTGGCCGGATTTGGAGAAGAGAATGAAACCGGTATTTGCCTGTCCTGCTTTGAAGAGACGGGGTACAATATGACTCTTTTTTCAGCTTCTGATTCTACCTCGTGGGTGCCGGCAAGACCCCTATGGAATCAATATAATTATCACGTCTTAAATATCAATGATGATGGTACGGTTCCCCAGTTCATGGAGACTAACGCAACGTATAAAAATGGGAGATACAATCATTTCATGACGCAGGCATCCCTACTTGATTCATTGGGCCAATACACTCAAAAAGCAATGAATGTCCTGGGTGAAATTTCATGTGTAAACTATGACGTTGAAAATGATGAATTTACGGTTATCTTCAATTTAGAAAATCGAGAAGATGCATCTTTGACTGCTCCGATAGGATTAGAAGTGTCTTTTTTTAGCGATAATCCCGAAACTACAAATTCCTATTTGGGCACCTATTTTACTGACATTGAGATTCTAGCAAGTGAAGTGGTGTTTGATCTGGAATTTACGTTTTCTACTACGGATCTTACCTCCTTGTACATGGTTGTAAATACAAATACTCAGGGCAACACATTACTGACAGATTCCCTGTTTACTTTTTTGGAATGTGACTATACTGATAATCTGGTTTTCACAATTTCTATACCTGAGTTTATTCCAATCGAAGCCAATATTTGTGAAGGGGACTCTTTCGATTTTAATGGAACCATTTTATCCGAACCAGGAGCATACTTCGAAATATTTGCGGGCGGTAACGGATGCGATAGTTTGATAGAGCATTTGGTTTTGCAAATTACCGAAACCATAAGGGTTAATCAATCAATGGAAACGTGTGATTTTTTCGTATGGAACGATTCCATGTATACGGATAGCGGAATCTACTTCTTTGATACCCTAAGTTCATCGGGATGCGATAGTTTAGTACAACTGAATCTGATTATCAATAATTCTATTCAAAGCGTGGACTTTCAAACCGCCTGTGATAGTTTGGTCTGGAATAACGTCATTTATAAAGAAAGCAATATTTACACGTTTGAATCGATAGCTGAAAATGGCTGTGACAGTATTGTATCCTTAGATCTTATCATTCTAAATTCTTCAATAGAAGAAATATATCATTCTACCTGTGAGAGTTATTTGTGGAATGGGGTAGTATATTCAGAAAGTGGAATCTACTCGTATCCGACACAAAATGTATCCGGTTGTGATAGCCTGGCAATTTTAAACCTGACCATAAATGATACAATTGCAGTAACAGAAGAGGTATCGGTTTGTGATGAATATCAATGGAATGGAGAAATGTACACCGAAAGCGGAAGTTATCCATTTCAAACACTAAGTTCATTAGGATGTGATAGTACAATTACACTTGAATTGGAAATTCTGAATTCTAATTCATTTGAAGAAACAATTATGGCTTGTGACAGCATCACATGGAATGGAACGACGTACCATGAGACTGGGAATTACAGCTTTTCTACCACCAATGCTGCAGGATGTGATTCTACGGTTATTCTTGATTTAAACATTAGTCACTCTATAGAAGAATCTATACAGGAAACGGTTTGCGATAGTTTAGAATGGAATGGTACGGTTTATCATAATACAGGGTTATATTCTCATGCTTCAGTCAATCAATCCGGCTGTGATAGCATCACCTTATTGGATCTTACGATATATCAGTCGGGCACTTCAACCTCAATTGTTGAAGTATGTGATTCTGTGGTATGGAATGGCAATATTTATAGTGAAAGTGGAGCTTATGAATATCCGTCAAGTACAGTAAATGGTTGCGACAGCACGGCCCTTCTAGAGTTGACAGTAAATCAATCTTCTTTGACCGAAATTGAATTATCCGATTGCCAAAATGTAATATTTAATGGGGAAGCTATCGATCAAAGTGGAGCTTATATTTATGAATTCCAAAGCGAAGCCGGATGCGATTCAACCATTATTCTGAATGCATTGATTTTATCCAATTTAGAGCAAGTGGAAATGACCGCCTGTGAGTTTTACGTATGGGACGTGAATGGCAATACGTACAATCAATCCGGACTATATTCTGAAACCCTTCAAAATAGCAATGGATGCGATTCTGTCATTGAATTAAATCTTTCGATAACAGAGAGATTTGTAGAAGAACAAACTATAGAGGCATGTGATTTCTATTATTGGCCAATCTCGGGAGATACCATCACTTCCACGGGTATATATGCAGAATCCTTTACCACTCAATCCGGATGCGACTCGATCTATGAACTTGATGCATTAATTCATTCCAGCTATATCATTTCAGATACCATTGAGGCATCCAACGAATACATCTGGAGTGTAAATAGCGAAACCTATACGGAAAGTGGAGTGTATCAAATGGAAAGTTCGACAATGGAATTATGCGATTCCATCCATATTTTAACGCTCACCATTAATCGCTCCAACGATGTGGTTTTTCCAAATGTACTTTCTACCACATCGAATAACAATATTTTTACCGCGTTTGGAAGTACAATAGATATGATTAAGTCCCTATCAATTTACGATAAATGGGGAAGCCTTATTACTGACTTTAAAAATATACCTGCCAATGATACAAGTATAGGGTGGGATGGAACCTTCAAGGGGCAAAGAGTTGCTCAGGGTGTATATGTCTTTTCGTGTGTGTTGCAATTAAACGATGGTACAGAGCAAGTCCTTTTTGGTGATATAACAGTTCTTCATTAATGCTTTTAGAGTCAACGTCATGTAAGGCAATATTTTAATGTTCTAAAATAGAATCAAATCACTTCCTGAAGAAAGACGAATGGTCATGCTCATAAGAATTCAAAATTTACGTATAGAGGCATGCAATTTGGGTCACATTTAAAATATTTCGTAATTACAAAGCCATATGTTTAATCCTATCGTCGTGATGAATTTTGTCATCATTTTTGGTCATCTGCGTATCGCTGAAGCTTTAGCGGAAGTATAAAATACCGCCAAAATGAACTTTTATCTAACTTCTAGCCCGATTGGCTTTATTATTTTAAATAGTATCCTGGCTGTGTAGTTACTTAATTTATTTCGTTTCACTCACTTGGAGTGACTTCAGAGAGGTCCAATCTATTTTAGGCATATCGCGGTGAAAATAGATAGACCCCATAGGGTATAGTTTCTAGTGGTCATCGATTTATCCTGAAAATATTTTTCATGTCGAATATTCAAATCAGATGATTTGATAAAACGTACATGCCATCACTTCAACATTTCCTCAATGGCAACATAGGCAGATTCTGCAGCCCCATGAACCGTAGATGTATTCCCATTCGGAGCTGTGGCTTCTCCTGCGAAGTAAATCCGATTTCCTACCGGCGCTGCCAATAGTTCCGGTGAGCTATAACCTTGCGAATAGGACCCTTGAATAAAAGGTTCATTATTCCAGTTTTGCACAATGTGTTGTTTGTAGTATTGGGAAGCTTTACCATCAAAAATAGTATCGAGCTCTTCCATCACTTTCTCTAAAATAGCTTCGTCGGTTCCCAGCGAAGTGTATTCTCGAGCCTTTTCTCCAACTGTAAAAAGAGCAAAAACATGTCTGTCGGAGTCCTTGCCAAAAGAAGCATTGTAATACGTATGATCACTATCGCTTGCCGCTTCCAATAAATTGCCAAACATCACGATATCAGGATAGAAGTTTTCAGAAAATTCAATGAACACCTTTAATCCTTCCGGCATTTGTTCTTCCTGAATGGCATTCATTTTTTCTTCGGGCAGAGCAGGTATGAAATTTATAAAACCATTTTGTAATATTTTAATGGGCACGGTAACCAATACCTTATCTGCTTCAAAGACATCACCGTCTGAAGTCTTTATCGTAACCAATTCATTTGAGTAGTCAATCTCCGTCACCGGACAATTGTAATTTATTCTGTCTTGAAAGTTGGGGACCATTAATTTGTCAAAAAAATCAAACCAGGTGGTGCTTTTAAACTTATGTTCTGTATAGAAATGGCTGGCAATATTTCGCTTTCTTAATTTGCCATTTTTCCAGGTGGAAATGGTTTGCGGATTGTAGTTTATAATGTCAATATTCGCATCGGATTGGGGGTCATTGTATAACTTGGCCAATATTGAAGGGTCCGTATGAATCCATTCTCCTCCCAGATCGATTGGAAAGTCAACAAAGTTTTGAGCTTTTTTAACTCGCCCTCCATGAATAGCGGAGGCTTCCAAAATTTCAAAATCCACTCCCTGTTGATGTAGTATATGCCCGGCTGTAATGCCGGCTGCTCCCGCTCCAATGATGATTACTTTTCCCTTGAAATTATTTTCAATTTCTTCATAGAATTCCTGGTTCGTTGTGCAAGAAGTATATAAGGTCGAAAGCAAGGCAGACCCAATTCCCAACACTGCAAAATTTCTTAAAAACTCTCTTTTAGTCATGTTTTACGTTTTTGATTTTTTAGAAAATAGACGGATTCTTGTCCCCAATTCAGCAAACAGGACCATTGCGTTTCCTTGTGAGCGGCCCATTTTATATCCACCTGACAGCTTACCGTACCAACCAAGATTCTGTGTGATGGCTTTACCAAATTCAAAATTCAGTGTTGATAAATACCATGCCCAGTTTTCTCTTGTATTTTTTTTGCTGCCGTCGCTAAGGTTGATGCTCAATTCAGTGATTTGGGATTGAATGAATAATCCCGAACCTATAGAAATGGCGGAATAGTTTAAGTTGTTGCCTTTTGTCCTCATGTATCCAAAATCGGCATTGATTAGGTATCCGGTATGTACATTTTGACTTACATAAAATCCTGCTTGAGGACTCAGATAGAAACTTTTATTGACAACAGATTCTTTGTTGACAACAGATTCTTTATTGACAACAGATTCTTTATTGACAACAGATTCTTTATTGACAACAGATTCTTCTGCATGTTTCTTGCATGATTTTAATTCAATCTGCGTTCCAATCTTCAGTCCAGGTTGATACCCCAGGTTGCCGAAATAGCCAATGAAGACAGGCCCAAATTCGGCTTGTGAAAGAGCATGATTTCCACAGAACACTATTATCCATATGACGATACAATTTTTCATCTCTGCTATTCTTTATAGGTATTCGCTATTAATTTTAGTTGATGTGAATCTTTATAAATGAATTCTTCTGCCAACATTACGTCACTTTTGGATTGGAGCAAAATTTTATCATTCAGAGGATATATTTCCCTCATAAGTGGTCATAAATAGGCGATAAAAGGAAAAAGTCCCTCCATTTACCACTCACCGGTTTGTGCCGCTATTTCATGGGTATTTACAAGACAGTCATGGGAAACAATGAGTTGAAATGGATTTTATTCCTAGATTTAGCGTATTATGAAACAATCCACTTTTCGACGGTATGGTCTTTTGAGTCAAATAGCGTTATTTGTTATTTTCTTCTTGATCAATTTTGTGGAAAACTATGCTTCCGGAATGTTCCTTGAAGCCTTTATCGGCGCTTCCAACTATACGTTCATGGTGGTGGCAGTTACTGTCCTACATTATTTTTATGTGCTACCTCTTTATTTGAAAGGAAGGCGACTGTTGTATGTAGTTTCTTTGATGCTATTGATGACAGTGTTCATTGCTTCGAATTATTTAATTTTTGCCGTGCTGCTGTATTATGCCGGAGAAGGATCGATACTTGAATGGATTGGTCCCACCGATGTAGCGTATGATTACTTGGTTTTAATGATTACTACTGCTTTTACCAGCTTGTATTATTTTGTAGAGCTGTGGTTTAAAAATATTTCTAAAGAAGCACAATTGCGCAATGAGAAACTACAAGCCGAGCTCAATTTTTTAAAATCCCAAATCAATCCACATTTTCTGTTTAATACCCTGAATAACATCTATTCATTTGCACAAACTGGAAATGAAAAGACTGCACCCATGCTCGAACGACTTTCCTCCATACTAAGATTTATGGTCTACGATTGTGAAGAAAATAGGGTGGGGTTATCGAAGGAGATTACGGCGGTGCAAGATCTGTTGGAGATTCATAAAATGAAAAATTCTGAACAAAGGAATATAGAATTGAATGTAGAAGGGGTAAAAGGATTTCATTTAATTGCTCCGTTGATTATTGTGAATTTTGTTGAAAATGCTTGCAAACATAGCAATGCAGTCAGCGACCCAAATGGGTTTATCAAGATTTCAATAACGGTGGATGAATCGGATCACTGTTTGTTGGAAGTTATAAATTCATTTAAGATGAAATCGAATGCGGATTCAAGGTATGGTGGAATAGGAATGGAGAACATCAAAAAGCGATTGGCCCTACAATACGATACAAATTACACGCTGAACGAAGAAAAAAGTGATGGTGTTTATCATTTAAAACTTGCAATTCCATTGGAAAGAAAAAAATAAAAAACATGAATTATAAGGTGCTCATAGTGGACGATGAAGAACCGGCAAGGGATCTTTTGGAGAACTATGCCAATAAAATTGATGAGCTTGAGATCGTAGGGGTTTTGAGAAATGCCCTTGATGCAAAAAGAATGATTAATAACGAACAAGTAGATATTTTGCTTACAG